>JALTGJ010000349.1 GCA_027077185.1 Spirochaetales bacterium
AAATGTACCATACATCCTTTAGAGCAGCATGGTTGTCTGCTCTCTTCCTGCCAGCCGTACAGTTAATAATTACTCTTGCTTTAGGTGCTATACTATGGTTTGGAGGATGGCAAATTGAATTGGGATTTATGACCATAGGGGGGCTTCGGGCATTTATTGGTTTTATAACCTTTATGCTCTGGCCTATTCAGGATCTTGCAAGAGTTTTTAGTGGTATGCAGCAGTCCATTGCTGCTGCTGAGCGTGTTTTTGGATTACTGGACACCCCTTCAGATATTCAGGATAAATTTGATGCAAAGGAAAATGCTGTATACAAAGGTAATATAGAATTCAAAAATGTCAGTTTTTCCTATAAAAAAGACAGCCCCGTACTTTCAAATTTCAACCTGACTATTAAAGCTGGTGAAACAGTAGCAATTGTCGGCCCTACAGGAGGAGGCAAAACAACAATTGCAAGTCTTATTTCCCGATACTATGAACCAGTAGAAGGTCAAATTTTTATGGATGGTATAGATAACAGGGAATATACCCAAAAAGCACTTCAAAGTAGGATTGGAGTTGTCCTACAAAAACCACATCTTTTTTCAGGAACGGTTAGAGAGAATATTGAATATGGAAAACCCGGTGCTTCTTTTAATGAAATAATTAATGCCGCCAAAACAGCAAATTCCTACAATATGATAATTTCCCTAAAAAATCAGTGGGATGAAATTGTGGGGGAAGATGGGACTATGCTTTCACAGGGTCAGAAACAGCTTATTTCCTTAACCAGAGCAATACTTGCTTCCCCGGATATACTTATAATGGATGAAGCAACAAGCTCTATAGATACCCTGACCGAAAAAAATATTCAAAAGGGTATAGAAGCTCTTCTTCAGGACAGAACAAGTATAATTATTGCACACCGCCTGTCTACTATTAAAGATGCAGATAGAATACTGGTCATAGATAGAGGGGAAATAAAAGAAGAAGGTGACCATACAAAATTACTAAAAAACAGAGGGCAATACTATGAACTCTACACCAGTCAGTTTCGAAGAGAAAGGACCGCTGCTATTGGCTGGTCGGAACTTCGTCCCTGCTCGCCTATGCATCCTTAGGCCTGTTGGAATAAACAAAAAATTATTTATAGAGCTAGTATTTGCTGGAACATATTTTTAAATTATTTGAAACGTGTTCTTAATAGAAACTGATAATATTATTTTATATGTGGCTAAGCTTTTCTATCTTTAATCCCAGTCTTTTTATTCCTTCTCTCATTTTTTCAGAAACAGGAGAGCCGCAGCTAATTCTAATACAGTTCAAATATTGTTCCGAGGCACTGAAAACAGTACCAGGAACAATACCAATATTTTTCTCAAATGCCCAATAATACAGTTCTATTGAATTGATATTATCCGGAAGTTCCACCCATAGAAAAAAACCTCCTTCAGGAGTTGATATCCGTGTATTATCAGGAAAATGGATCTCTATCAATTTTCTGACCTCATAAACTTGCGATGCAATCTTTTTACGAAAATACTTTAAATGATATTCATAAGCTCCAGAGCTTAGATATTCAGCAACAGAAGCCTCAATTAAAACAGGACCGCCTAATCCCGATAATTGTCGTATAAGTGATATTTTACTGGCAAACTTTCCAGCAATAGTCCAACCTATACGCAAACCTGGAGCAAGTGTTTTAGAAAATGAAGAGCAATATATAACCCGATTACTGAAATCAAGGGACTTAATAGGTTTAGGAATCCGATTAGTAAAAGAACAATCACTGTAAATATCATCTTCAATAATAGTAAAAGAATAAAGCTCAGATAATGAGTAAAGGCGTAATTTGTTTGAATTATTCATAACAAATCCCAATGGGTTTTGGAAAGTGGGATTAACTACTACAGCTTTTATATCCTCAATATCGAGGGAAGTCTCCAGAATATCAAGATCCATCCCCTGTTCCGGTGAAGTAGGAATCTCAATAACATTACGTTTTAAATATTCAAGAATTGTAACAAGACCAAGATATGTAGGGGTCTCAATAGCAATTGTATCACCTGGTTCTGAACATGATATTACAGCAAGATATAAAGCTTCAGAACAGCCATTGGTAATAATAATCTCACTGGCATTTACTTTAACATTTTTTTTTAGCATATATTTTGCAATCTCATTTCTAAGATCCAATTCCCCGTCTGTGGCTGCATAACTATTCATATAATGCAGTTTTGATTTAACATTTTTTGATATAATAGTTGATATTTTTTTCCCTGCCAATAAAGATAGATCAGGTATGGCTGCACCAAAGGGGAGAATATGAGGCATGCGAGCCATCTCCATAATCTGGCTTATCATACTATTGGCTCTTGTGGGAGATGCTATTAATGTGTGATCATAATTTTGCGGCTGGGGAAGCACTCCTGTTTTTCGATGATTTACAAAGAACCCTGATTTTTCAACAGAATAAATATAGCCTTGACATTCCAGTTTTTCATAAGCCTGCATTACAACGGAAATAGAACAGGAAAAATTATGGGCTGTATTTCTCAGAGAACTTAATTTCTCACCATACAATATTGAATTATTTTCTATTGCTTCAACAAAATGTGAAAATATATCTTCATATTTAAAAATTGACATAATATTAGTATAATCTGTTATGGT
>JALTGJ010000350.1:0-5754 GCA_027077185.1 Spirochaetales bacterium
TTATATCAGACTCTGTAAATTTTATTTTCCATTTTGGAAAGCAATATGCAGAACCGGGTAATTTTTATTTAACAGGAAGAGTTAAAGAAGATATACCACCTGGGTTGTTAGATAAATTTTATCCCGGTGACAGATTTCAGGAGCGAAATATTTATAAAATGAAACTTCCTGTATTAAAGTAGGTAGTTAAGCAGTAGGGTCAGGTCGCGACCTAAGGCTGCATAGGCGAGCAGGAAGCTTGCTTCCGACCAGCCTGACCCTACTGCTTGACAGGACAATATGCTATATGTATTCTATAGCTCTCCCGGGGGTGTAGCTCAGTTGGCTAGAGCGCGTGACTGGCAGTCACGAGGTCATGGGTTCGATTCCCACCACCTCCAGTATTTCAACAATCCCTCTGTTTCCATCCACACGAAGATGCATGCCGGTCTCTATTATAACTGTAGCCTGATGCACACCAACAACGGCAGGTATTGCATATTCTCTGGCAATAACAGAACCATGTGCCAGCTCTCCACCAATATTCATTACAAGCCCGGAAGCATTGATAAAGAGGGGTGTCCAGCCGGGATCGGTAAATGGGGCTACAAGGATTTCTCCAGGCTGCAGTGTTTCTGTTAAGGGATCCAGAATAACATGTGCTATTCCTTCTGCAACACCCGGGGATACAGGATTTCCCAGAAGTGCCCCCGGAGGGGCATTGTCCACCTGATGACGTACAACTGGAGTTTCTCCATCACTGGTCAGTATCAAGGGTGGTGTCAGTTTTTGAAAACTGTTCAGATCTTCTTTTCGTGCAGTAATAAGTTTATCCCAGTTAGTAGATGAATCATCCCATATTTCCAAAAGCTCTTTGGAGCTTAAAAACCATATATCATCCTGACTGGTAAGCTTTCCATCAGAAACCAGTATATGGGCGTTCTTTTGTAATTTTTGCCTGATCACCCAGAGTAACCGTACCATTACAAATTTATGATGCTCCCTCATCCCTCCGGTTTCAGTAAGTACATGATACAGGCGTTTAATTTTCCAGGCTCGTAATTTCCCAAACAGACCATGGCCTGCTTTTTCCATTAATTCTCTAAAAACTTCTTCCCTTTTAATTACCTGAGCTTCAAACAGAGACCGGCTGCTCTCTTTTTTAAGAATATTTCCAGCAACTACCATAAGTACAGGAAGAGGATTTTCGTTCCACCTGGGCATCATTATATCTATTTCAGAAGGTCCCCGGGAGCCGTATATATCCAGAAATTCCCTCCAGGCTTTAAAAAAAGGAGCACTCCCGTCAATTTCTTCTGCTTTGTCCAGCCAGGAAAAAGCATTGCTATCCAGATGTGTAAACCATGCTGTAAGATCCGGAGACTGTTTAGCAAGATCCGCCAGATCACCAAGCGCAAGATTCATCTTGGTAACAACATTACCCGGAATTCCCAGTGTAAGAGCTTCGACTTTGTCCGGAGAAAGCCGCTTTTTTGCTGTTTTGGAGAGTAGTCTTGCTGCAATATTTCCTGCTGCTGCTTCGGGAACCCAGTTAAGAAAGAAAGGGAAAGCATCCTGAATTACTTCAAAAATTGCCTGTATCTGCTCCTTTCCAGGAGAATAATCTTCCAATCTGGAAGCATTTTCTGCTATAAAAGTATCGATCCTTTCATTTGTCCGAAGGGTAAAGCCTGTCAGATTTTGCCGCCAGAGAGCTTTTAGAACTCTGACAAGAAGTCCATGAATAAATTTAATTGCTTTAAATGGCAAATGTATACCATGGGGACCCTTAAACTCAGGACGGGCCATGGCCAGTTTTAATGTTCTTGGTGCCAGGATATCAAATTGGGAGAGTATCCCAAATAACATACGACGAAACAGAGGATGCCTCAGGGCTTGAGTTTCATCAACAAATATTCTCCCTCCACTGAATTTAAGATATGGATTTGATCCATCAGAATTTACCTTTACAGGAAGAAGAATAGGGAAAAGAGATAAACTTAACGGTGCCATGGCACGGGTCATATTCTGCTGATGCCCAAGACTGAAAAATATATGAAGAGTGTTGTCAGGTGAAGCTAATTCATCTACAGGATAGAGAGATGTTATTGGCCGGGACTGGAGAAGATAGACAGTTCCACCTGCAGCAGCCCATTCAATATCCTGAGGAGTACCGTAATGGGACTCCACCTTACATCCCATCTCTGTTAAACCCTCTATTTCATTATTTGAAAGAACAATCTTGTTTTGTTCTTCCAAAGAGAGCTTCTCCTGACGAATTCCCCCCTCCTTCTCCGGGAAAACGGCTATTAGTTTTTCAGATATTCTGGAATCAATAATTGAATGGGTACGTTTGTCCACCCGGTAAGAGTCCGGTGTAACTGCTCCGCTTACAAGAGCTTCTCCCAATCCAAAACTTGCATCAATTGCAAGTGTATGTCTGTGTCCGGTCAGAGGATCTGCCGTGAACATTATACCCGATTTTTCTGCCATAACCATCTTCTGTACTACAACCGAAAGGGCTACATCTTTATGGGAAAAATTATTCTGATTACGATAAATTATTGCCCTGTCATTAAACAGGGAGACCCAGCAGCGCCTGACTCCATCCAATAATTTATCTTTGCCAATAATATTCAGATACGTATCCTGCTGACCTGCAAAGGATGCACCGGGAAGATCCTCAGCAGTTGCCGAAGAACGAACAGCATAGGCATCATTAATACCGGCTTTTTTCCAGGCATTAATAACAGCAAGTGATACATCCTCAGGAACAGGTGTATTAAGTAGAATTTCCCTTACATATTTTCCTGCTTTTCGTACACCTTCCAAATCCACTGTACTATCCAGCCTGGTATATATCTGCTCATCTTTAGGAACCCCGGCAATAAAACTACGGAAAGCTGCTGTAGTCAGACAGAATCCCGTCGGTACAGGAAATCCTGCTGCAGCCATCTCTCCAAGATTTGCTCCTTTCCCACCAACAAGGGGAAGGTTATCTGCATGAATCTCTTTAAAGTCCATAATGAATGTTTCTTTGTTTGTCATAATAGTTGTGTTATTCCTTTAATAATAAATATAAGTCCAAAAATTACCGGTGCCAAAATACCAATTGAACGACTGTGCTTCTGTATTGCATTTTTTAGTTTATTTAATAATTTACCTGCCCGGTTTGGAAACAGAAGGTAAATACCTACCGGAACCAATACCGAAAGACAGAAAGTTAGTGCAGCTGCCAAAGCTATAATTATCTTTTGAGTCAAAAGCAGATTACTCAGAATAACCCCGGAAAGAGCTGTCATATAGAGTGCCAGATTTTTGAAATTTATCAACGAAACAGTTGAACCAAAACCTAAAGACTTTAGCGGGGACAATTTGTCAACAAGGGAGAAAAAACGGGGCGGAGAAGGATTATCAACCATGGGCTTACGTTTATTACGAAAAGCAATACCCAATAGCAGCAATCCCAGAAATAGAAGAAGGATAGATACTGCTAAAGGTGTCTCCCTTCCGCTATTTTGTACAGACCTGTATCCAATGCTGACTGCTACTATCCCTATTATACAATATGCGGCCGTATAACCCAGGGCATATGCCAGTCCATTTCTCCATCCCCGGTCAGATATAAGCAGAAGAATGACAAGGGTAATAGATCCTATTGAAAGAAGACCCGAGGAAGCAAATACCAAAGTCTGTACCAGCAGCGGAAACATAAGCCGTCCTATTGTTAGTGTTTACTTAATAAAACATAACATTGTTTTTATTGTAAGTCAACACTAATATATGATATAGTCGGTTCCAGGGAGTATCAGATGCCGAAAGTTGTTATAGATCAGGAAGTTTTTAATGCCGTTATGAACTTAATGGTAGTGTCAGGATATTCCGGAACTACCACAAAACAAATGGCAGAAGCTGCCGGTATAAGTGAAGTTTCGCTGTTCCGAAAGTACGGTAGTAAGGCACAGCTGGTTCGGATGGCAGTTACATCTATTGCCGGACAGTTTGATTTTGAAACTGTATGTGAATATACTGGAAATGTAAAAGATGATTTATTACGGATTGTAAAAATGTACCAGAACCTTGCAGTCCATCATGGACAGTTTATGGCAACGCTGCTTCCCGAATTATCCCGTTACCCTGAACTGGGAAAAGCACTGGATAAGCCTCTTAGTGCAATGAAGCAGATAAGCAAACTGATAAAGAGATATCAGGATGAGGGTATTTTGAAAAAAGAACACCCCCTGCATACAGCATCCTCTTTGCTAGGCCCGCTGATGTATACAGCAATGCTGAGGGGTTCTCTCCTGGATGCAGATCTTAAACCTGTTAATCTGACAAGCTACATTGCACATTTTCTTAATGGAAGAAAAAGGTAGCATAACTGATTTTTGAGCTGTGTCTTATTTTGGATTTCAATAATATCTCTTCTCTAACACAGTGCAGTAAAGTTGGCGAAAATAGAAAAACTTGACTTGCACGTGTATAGAATGATACTATATACGTATAGGAGCTGTGTATGCTTACAAAACTAACCCTTACTATCGATCAGGACGTTGTTGCCCATGCAAAAGAGTATGCTAAAGTAAAACATCGAAGTGTTTCTAAATTAGTTGAAGAATATTTAAGGACAGTATCTGCTTCTGAAAATATTAGGAATACTGATCTGAATCTTAAAGCTTCCCTGACAGAAAGTATTACAGGAATGTTCAGTAAAGAATATAACGGGCAACCTTATGAGGATATTCTTGAGGAAGCTTTGGTGGAAAAATATTTATGATCAAGAAAACTTTTATTGACTCAGATGTAATTCTTGCAAGAAATATTAAAGATTATACTTTTTCAGAATTACAGGTATTGGAACCATGTGAATTTATTGCTCTGTATGGCAAATAATTTTCGTCCTCTGTCCCCCTTACTTTAAAATCTGATTAGGGTACTGCTCCTATCCCAAGCCCCGAAGGGGTGTCATATCTCCCGGCACAGGGTAAAGCCCTATGCCCAGTGATACAGAGTATCAGTCTTTTTAGGATATGGATACATTATGTGTTAAGTGTAGTCAGTGGGACGTCCTTGTAGTTAGGGATGTTCCTTAAGAGTGAGATTTTAGTAAGGCAAAACAATTTTATACATAAATAAATAGATCAGAAAAGACCCTGCTAAAACAAATAAATGCCATATTTCGTGGAACCCAAATTTACCCGGCACAGGATTTGGTTTTTCGAAATAGTAAATACCGGCACCAACAGTATAAAAAAAACCTCCCCCAAGAAGCAGTAAAAACCCTCCAATACCAAAAAGAGGAATCAACTTAACCATTAGGACTATACCTACCCAACTCATAGTTAAATACAGGGTATGAGAAACCCACTTTGGAATATTCTGAAAGACAGATTTAATTGTAATTCCAGCTCCAGCAATAACCCATACTACACCGAAGACACTCCAACCCCATTGGCCCCTTCCTACAACCAGACATATTGGAGTATAACTTCCAGCTATAAGCACATATATTGCAAGATAATCAAATAAGCGAAATAAATTATTAAGACCCGGAGATAAATCAAGACCATGATGAAAAGTGCTGGCCAAAAAGAGCAAGATAAGACTGAATCCATAAATTGAAAAAGAAATAATTTTCCAGGGATCTCCACTGGACGAGGAAAGAACAATTAGCAGAACTGCTCCCAAAAGAGAAAAAACAGCTCCTGCCATATGGGTTACCGTGTTTAAAACTTCATTGGTTACATGGATACTGCCATCCTTACTAAATGGAGG
>JALTGJ010000350.1:5764-7864 GCA_027077185.1 Spirochaetales bacterium
ATACTTATTTTCCCTCTTTTTCAAGTATCCAAATTATGCAGAAACCCTAAGAAAAAAATTTACCAGTATTGTAAAATTGAAGAACTTCCCTTATTTTATGGTCAAAATTTGATTTCCAGAAAAAAGTATAAATTCCTCCAAAACCCAGAGTCCCTGAGTATTAATCCAGGAAAAGGAAACATAGTTCTTAATCAGTGGATTAATACGAATTCTAAGTTTATCCCCTTCCTTATTCATCCATAGGTTCTCAGGTATTTTAATGTTGTTTACTGATAAATTTGCAATTAAATAATTATATTCACGGGATAACAGGTTTCTTCCCAGATAATCAACTATTGCAAAGGTACAGCTTTTTCGAATTTTATCCTTTCCGGCTTCCGAATCATGGAGATAAACTGTAAACCTTCCTGCAGTAGCAGGAAATTCAAGTTCCTCTTTTTCATTTTTATTAAACTGATGACTGCCCGACTTATTAACTATTTTAATATGCTTTTTTTCACCCAATTTAAATTGGTAGGCATAAAAGCCTTCATTGTCGCTCAGGAATGTTTCGTCCCCTGTTTCCCTGTCAACCCAGTATGCTTCCAGTTCCGAACCGGGCAGAACAACTTCTCCTAAACTCTCAATATTAAAGCTTCCGTTTAATTCCACTATCTGTCCACTCCAGCTTTTATAAAATTTCAAGCATTTACAAAACCCTTAACTTTCTTAAATAAACTTTTACTGCAAATCTATAAGCAGGAAACATGCCAAATTCACGTTTTATCTTTACAGCAGGTTATTTCCTTTTATTCCTGTATAAGAAGTTCTATTTCCCTAAAATAATCTTGTTCAACATAGAATTTCATGCTATTTACCTCCGAGAGTTGGTACTTTTTGAACAGAAGATTCTTTTATAATCAAAATAGAGTGTTATACAGAAAAAAAACATTAAGGATATCTAAATATCAGTATAGAAGTGTCAAGCAAGTTGTCACTTATGTAAGAACTCTCGATAAAATTAAGAATACCATCAGGAGGAGAAGAGAAATAAAATAGTATCTATATTCTGATATATCATTGGATTATCTTGATAAAAAGAACTCCATGGAATACCCTTTCTAAATTTCATTCCCGGCAATTTCATACATATAACAAAACTGAGGACCACAATCAGATTTATTTCGTAAATGAATAGATGATCCCTGACAATTATTCCATTCAATACAATCTGTGCAAATTCCTGTTTTTGCCCAGTCTTTATTTCTATAGTCCTTAAAACCATCTTGCCAGATAGTAGCAAAATCATTCTCCATAATATTACCCTGATAAAAGTCAGAACCATTATTGTTACAACCTGTTATGGTCCCATCGCAAAGTATTGAAGCTATATTAATTCCGGAACGACAAAAAAATGGTTCATCCCTGACTTTCAGATCATCACCAAACGGGATATACCCTTCACAGCTAAAGGAAACATTCAATCCTCTTTTTTTGTATTGGATTCTATTCTCCTTAATCCACGAAATAATTTTGTTTGACTGTTTAAAATCCAGGTATAAATTTTTATTGCCCTCAGCTCTGCCCATTGGAAAAATTCGAAATAATCTATGGCTGTTCATTCCATATTCCAGTAAAGTGTCTGCAATCCAGGTTAACTTATTAAGATTCCCCGGATATACACAGGTAACAGCATCTTTTACATTGATCTTTGATTTTCCTATTAAGGAAAGAGCATTTAAAATTCTGTCATAAGCTTTGGGTGTATTACGAATATAATTAACTGATTCCGCATCTCCATCAAAGGAAAGAGTTATGCTGTCAATTTTATGCTCTATTAGAGTATCTACTTTTTGTTGATTTAAAGTGAATCCATTTGTAACCATTCCCCAGGGGAAACCATTTTCACTCAATGCTTTAGTAATTGTAAATAAATCAGGATGGACTAACGGTTCGCCACCTGTAATAACTATAACGGGCAATGGATCAAATGTTTTTTTTATGTAATCTATAATTTTCAACCAGCTATCTGTAGTAAGTTCATTCATATTGGAATTACTGGAGCAGTCCGATCCACAGTGGATACAGTTAAGATTACACTTCTGTGTTATTTCAAAAAAC
>JALTGJ010000351.1 GCA_027077185.1 Spirochaetales bacterium
TATCAGATATTTGTAATTTCTCTTTTATTATCAATGCACCAAGAGCCATGCGTAGAGGTTTTGCTGGAGCTCCCATTCCTGTATTCACAAGCTTTTCTTTGTACTCTTTTTCGATCGCTTTCCATGTTACTTTTTTACTTAAAATTATCCACCTGTTTTCTTCGTTCAGATGACCACCAAAAGGCATATAAAAATCTTCTAATTTTTGTTGCTTTTCACTTTCTTCTCTGTACATCTTCACCTCACTGATGCAAGGGTTTTGGAACTATTTGCCCAGTTTATGTGCACCTATAAGATGATATTAATTTTTAAATCTTTATGCAATCATACTTTACATATTTATCAGCAAGCCCTATTTACAGAAGAGTAAAGAAAATGCTTATAACAGTCTGCCGAGGTATTGAGCAACGATATGAGATACTATTTCTTAAAATAGGAATTGAAGAAAATCATGTACATTTTCTAATACAATCAGTTCCAACATATAGTCTAACGAAAATAGTTCAAATTATAAAGAGCATAACGTAAGCGTCAATTTTACAACCCGTTAAACTGGAATTGATTTATTTTCTCCCTGTCACAATTTTTTGGGAGAAACTTCTCAAACTGAGCATCAGATTTTATTAGCGGAGTTTCTTCAAATATCCATTTCAAATACCCATAAGGGTTAAGATCATTTGCCTTTGCAGTTTCTATTAAAGAAAACAAAAGAGCTGATGCATTTGCTCCCGTTGGAGAACCTGAGAAAAGCCAGTTTTTTCTTCCTGTTACAAATGGTTTTATGGATCTCTCCGCCGCATTATTATCGGGGGAAAGTTCTGAGCATTCTAAATATTTTATTATCTTAGTCCATTGACCCAGGGTATAGGCTATAGCCTTTCCTGTATCACTTGTTGGTCTAACCTTTTGTGCTTTATCATCCAGCCATTTCTTAAAATCATCAAGCAATGGTTTTACTTCTGTTATTCTTCGTTTAAGAAATTTATTTTCTTCAAGGTCAAGATTTTTTATCTCATTTTCTTTACGATATATATTTGCAATCTTTTTTATTGCAATATTTGCGCTTCCCGTTTTCTTTGAGGCTTTTGTAGCATCGAAGAATTTTCTTCTGGCATGGGCAAGACATCCAACATGGATTATATCCTTATTACCTTTAATTGCTGAATCGTACCCCTTGTATCCATCACTTTGGAGGAAACCAGAATAATTATCAAGAAAATCTTTTACAAATGCAGCCTTTCTTGTTTCCTGATAATTATAATAGACAATGGGTGTTTCCGGGGGACCACCTTTTGCGAGCCACATGTATGACTTACTTATATCAGGCCTTCCTTCTTCTCCCATTACCTGAAGAGGGGTTTCATCCATTTGTATATACGATCCAGTTTTGACCTCTTTTTTTAGTAATTTTTCCAATGGTTTTAATTTATCATATACCTTCAGAGACCAGTTTGACATATTTTGGCGGCTAATATGAGCTCCTATTCTTTCAAACCGTTTTTCCTGTCTGTAGAAAGGGAGATGATCTACAAACTTGTTTACAAAGATAAATGCCAATAGTCCGGCAGTTGATATACTTCCAGGAATCATTGTCGGTGGAGTAGGAGCTATTCTAAATACAGGATTCTCTTCATCGCCAGAACCTTCACAATACCTACAGGCATACTTTGGTCTTACGTGCTGTTCTACATAAACTTTTTCTGGAATAATCTGAAGTCGTTCAGTTATTTCTTCTCCAACTTTTACAAGATTATGACCGCATCCACATATCTTATTATCTTCATCTATATCATGAACTATAATTTCTCTTGGAATAGCAGGATCAAGAGGTTTTCTCCCTTTCTTTCTTCTTGTATGAGAAGCGACAGTTGTTTCAACTTCTTCTACGGGTTCTTCATCAGTTTCAGGTACTTCAAAGAACTCTATTTGCAGTGGATCTATTTTCTCACTGGAACGTCCATATTTCCTGAATAATGCAAGTTGTAATTTTGCCTGAAGATTTTCTATTGTTTCTTTAAGTATTATAGTTTCATTTTCTAGTGACACAGATTTTATATGAAGAGAATTATTATCAGTTTCCAGATCTGAGATATAATTTATAATGTCTCCGGGTAGTTCCCGGTCTTTAAGTTTTACCCGTTCCACGGAGAGAATTTTAACACTTTTAAAATTTTATGGGAATTCCTTTTAGTTCATTTCTTCATAAATAATTGCTTTATGTGCTTTAAAGAAATCTATTCCATTAAGAAGCATCTTCAGTTCTTCATATGTAATTTTTTTTACTGCTTCTTCTGTATCTGGCCATGGATATTTATTTTTTTCAAGCCGTTTCTGCCATAGACAAAATCCATTACTGTCCCAGTATAAACATTTTAATAATTTTCGATCTCTACTGCAAAACAGAAAAAGATTCTTTGATTGCAGATTAAGTTCCATCTCTTCATCTGCAATTATTGAAAGCCCGTTAGCCTGCTTTCTCATATCAGTTCGACCAGGCTTTATATATATTGAAAACTCATGCAGATCTATGAACATATAATTCTCGATTCAAGAACTTCCAGAAGATTTTCCAGATCCTGCTTTATAAATGCAGTTGGTATTTTAATTTCATAAGATCCATATTTTC
>JALTGJ010000352.1 GCA_027077185.1 Spirochaetales bacterium
TTTTCGTTTCATTTGTTATTACTGTTTTAGAAGTTTTATCTTCAGTTAAAGAAGTTTCAGTATTTTGGGATTTTTCTTTAATACTGGTTGTGGGGATAGGTATTTCCGGTTCAGTATTAACTGATTGTATATTATAATCGGATCTAAACAGAGTTGTATTTAGTATCCATTTTCCTCCCCAGAACAAAAGGAGCAGAGAAATTATACCAAAAAGTATAAATAAAGGTACTAATTTATTTCTCAGATAGGGGGTTAATTTTATTTCTATAGATTCAGTTTTCTTACCATCAACCCTTAATTTCAAAGAAAGAAATTTATCAATGTAAGATCCTGTAAGCTCAAATCTGGGTAAACCGGAAACTTTTCGTTTTAAATTTCGAATATAAAATTCTTTTAAGAGGACTCGCTTTCCAGCTTTATTGAGGAAAACTTTTATTATTACAGAAGCCTGATTATCCACAAGAGTGGTGAGGTTAAGTGTCTTATGGTCATATTTATTAAGATTTAATAATTCGATATATGATCTGTTTTCAATTTCGACTTCAATTAAATTATCCATAACTTAATCTTAAACTTCTGGATCTTTCAGTCAAGTAAAAAAAAGTAAATTTATATTTTCTAAGTTACTAAAATATGATAAATTGCAGTATGGATTATTTATCTATTATTCGAACTATATTTCTTACTCCCTTTACTATTGGTGTAATAGAACTGCCATTTACACTTTTAGAATTTATTTTGAAGCTTTTTTTGCCAATGCTTCTTCTTTTCATTGGCTATCGGCTTTTAAATATGGTATTTAGACGAATTCTTGGTAAATCGCAAATAAAAGATGAAACACAAAAAAGTGTCATCAAATGGTCAAAGCGGTTTCTTCGCCTGGTTCTGTTTCTTGTTTTTTTCATATTAAGCGGCCGTTTGCTTGGAGCCAGAATATTTGAATATGTAAAAATGTTTACCAATGCTCTTAATAAACCTCTTCTTGTTTCGGGGAATACAAAAATTTCTTTTTTAACACTACTATTAATTATTCCTGTTTATATTGTTGCTTCCTGGGCGGGGAAAACAAGCCGGGGCTTAATTAGTTCCGATTTAATGAATCGTTTTGGTTTTGATGAAGCCAGACAATTCTCTATATCAAGTCTTCTTAGATATGGAATAATGACTATAGTCTTTTTAATTGGCTTATCAATTATTGGTGTAAACCTTTCATCTATTACTGTTATGTTTGGAGTTCTCGGTATTGGGATTGGTTTTGGTTTGCAGGGAGTTGTTGCAAATTTATTTGCCGGGATAATAATTATTATAAGCCGTCCGATAAAAGATGGAGACCGTATATTAATTGATACATACGATGGGACTGTAGAACAGATAAGGATCCTGTCTACTGTAATAAATACAATTACCAATGAATCTATTATAATACCCAATACAAAATTAGTTTCAGAACCTGTTTTTAACTATTCGTACAGTGATAGAAGTATACGTATTACAAATAAAGTCAGCGTTTCTTATAATGCTGATCTTGATTTTGTAATGGAGGTGTTGGAAAAAATTACTGCTGCTAATCCTTATGCCGCTTTAAATATAAAACATGAGGTTCGTGTTGAGGAATTTGGAGCATCAGGGATAGATTTTGTTGTAATAACCTGGATAAAAGATGTGAGGGACAAATTTACTGCACACCACTGGACTAATATGGAAATATGGCGTGTTTTTAGAGCAAAAGGTATAGAAATACCTTTTGCTCAGCTTGATTTGCATATTAAGGAAGGTAAAATTTCCTAGCGTAAATCGAGAGATTTTTTGAAGTTTCCGGATACTACATCTTTTAAAGTTGTCTTTTCAAAATATCCCCTAAAATGCAAATAGGAGTTATTCCAGAGTTGATTTACAATACATTCACTGTATCTTTCGCAAGAGTGAGGAGAGTCGTCTACACAGGGAGATAGAAGCAGCCCTTCTCCTACTGCATCAAAAATTTCTGCTATTGATATTTTTTCGGAATCTCTTTTAAGTCTAAAACCACCTCCCGGACCCCTGACAGAAGTAATAATATCCCCTTTTCTCAGTTTAAAAAAAATTTGTTCGAGAAATTCTGCTGAAATATTTTCCAATTCTGATATTACCCGTATAGATACAGGTTTTTCATTTCCCTGCATAGCCAATTGAACCATTGCACGAACTGCATATCTGCCTTTTGTTGTAATTCTCATATTATTATAATCCTATTATGTCGAACCGTTATTTTAATATAGAATATAACTAATATTGCATTATTAGTAAACCTTATTGAATTGCTTCCGTATCAGTTATACACTTGTTAATAATTATTTTACCGGCGATCGGAGTTGAACCGATACACCCTTGCGGGCGGCAGATTTTGAGTCTGCTGCGTCTACCAATTTCGCCACGCCGGCATATAGTTAAAATAAGTTACACTAAAAAGGTAAAATAATCAACGGTTAAAGAGTACTTATTGATACAGGCAGAGAGAAAGGAAGGCTTTTAGGATTATTTAGTTTTCTATTATCACTAACCGCCTATAATCCAAAACGCTGTCTTCTCCTTTTCTTCTCAGTATGATACATTTCCTTTTATGTGGTTATTTCCAAAAAGAAAAAAAATAATAGAGGAAAAAGGCAGTATTTTAGAAGAATTATGGACATGCTCCTTTAAGGATATTAGGAAAAACAGGTTTGAGTTGGAAAATACTGAATCTATGAAATCTGAAATAAGAAGCGATAAGCTTTGTTTAACAGCAAAAAAACAAAATCTGTTTGTATGGAGTCTTAATGAGGAATACCGCTATAAGAATTTTGTTTTGGATGCAGTCTGCTCAATTGATAAAGACAATGGTCATTCGGCAGCAGGTGTACTCTTTCGATACGCAAATGAGAGCAACTATTACTATTTTTTAATCTCTGAAAACGGATACTTCCGTTTAGATGTTATTTTTAATGGTTCCCCCCGAATCCTTATTCCCTGGACATTATGTAAACTTGATACAGCTGACAAAATTGGAATAAGATTAATAGTTCGTGGTGAGTCTATAACTCTTTATCTTAATGAAGACTGGCTGGGGGAGATAGATGATGATTCAATTGATGCAGGGTTTACAGCATTTGGAGGGCAAAATTTTTCCAATAAGGATACTGCAAATTTTTCTTTATCAGAGATAACTATTGAATCCCGGTCAGTTGAAGTTGAGTCTATATATCAGAGTCAGGCAAAACAGGGTATAGTTCCTCTTGAAAGCAGGTTGGAATTTGCTAAAAGGCTTTTTGAACAGGGGCAGTATTCTGCAGTACTTGTTCAAATTAAAAAAGCTTTAAAAGTTTATCCGGAGAATTATAATCTCTCTCTTCTTATGGCCATGAGTTTAAGTCGTATCGGTCTGTATGATGAGGCTTTGAAAGCTCTTGAGTCCTGTTCCGGGACAATAAATCAGGATATTATAGTTGAGAAGGCTGGTATTTTATATAAAAAAAACAGTCTGATTGAATTGAAAAATTTTTTAAATTCAAATATCAGCTTTCTTAAATCAAATGCTTTTCTTCTGAATCTTATGGGAAATACATTAGATGCATTAGGGGATTTTTCGGGTTCGGTAGACTATTATAGAAAATCATGTGATCTGGAACCGGATAATGCAGTTTTCCAATTAAATATTGCCAGATCTCTTGAAAAAATGTCAGAAATTAAATCTGCCTTTTCCCATTATTATGAAGCAGCTCTTTGTTTTTTTAGAGAAGAAAATTATGAAGATCTTTTTAAAGTAATTTTAGGTATGGACAGACTTTTTCCAGCCAGTCAGGAGGCAAGAATTCTGGAAGGTAAAGTTCTTTTTCATGAAAAAAAAACTGAGGAAGCCTTTAAAATATTTAAAAAGTTAAAAGAAGAAAATTTACAGGATTCGAGTGTAGATTTTTTATATGGGATTATCCTGCGTGAAAAGGGTAATAGTGATGCCGCTCTGCAGCTTTTTAAAAAATCTGCAGAGGAAGCTGTCGAATATTATCCCTATTGGTTCAAGTATGCTGAAACTCTGTATCTTATGGGTCTGCCTGCAAAGGAAGAGGCTCTAACAGCAATTAAACTGGAAGAGAATAATGCCTGGGCTCATAATCTATATGGATTGATTCTATTATCGGAAAATAAATATTCAGAGGCAAAAAAAAGTTTTGCAATAGCATGTGAACTGGATAAGGATTCTGTGGATATTCTTATTAATTACTCTGATGCTGTTGCAGCTGTAGATGGAATTGAAAAAGCCCTATTTTTACTAACAGGCAAAACAGGGCTTGCTTCTGTTCAGAATCAAATGGGGAATCTGTTCTATGCAAATGGGAATTATTCTGAAGCTACTGATTCTTATCGTCGGGCTGTATCCATCAGTCCTGAAAATACAGTATACAGGGAAAATCTTGCATCCTCATTGATCAAACAGGATTATATACTTGCTGCAGAAGAGATTCTTTCTGAATTAATTTCAGAAAAATCCAGTGCATCAGTTTTAGAAATGATTGCTCAGGTAGCTTTCAGGAAGGGGGAGTATAGAAGAGCAGATATTTCGTTTGTTGAAGCTATAAAACTTGAGCCTGATAATTTTAGAATACTTCTTAATTATGGAGATTTCCTGTATACCCGCCTTAAGTATAAGGAAGCAGGAGATATTGCAGAGAGAATTATTTCAATTGCCGCTAATTCAAAAATAAGTAAAAGTATTATTGAAACAGCAAACTTATTGATGCAAAAAGTTGATGCTGCATTAAATGATAGATATGAATGTGATTCATGCGGCCATGAATGGATAGTACCAAAAAATATACCGGTTATAGATGTTGTTCGCATTCATGGTGAGCCGGATGGAGAATCCCCTGCAGGAAAATGTAAAAAATGTGGAAATGTGTATTGTGTTAAGTGCTCAATGGATCATATTAGGGACAAGCGCTTTGTTTGCCCGGACTGTGATGAATATTTGAAACTTTCAGAAAATTATTTAAAATATCTTGCAATGAAATATGCAGAGGAATAGAGACATGAGATCTTGTATTTCTATGTGTTTTATAAATGTTCTTCTGCTTGACAAAGCCATATCAATAAGTAATATAAACGTAGATACGCAAGATTTTGCGTCTGCACGTTTTCTTAATGTATTGCGTCTATGTTTTACGCAAAGTGTTTCTGGTTTTAGGATGTATTTTAATGAAGATTAATAAATTTTTTACAATATCAATTTGCTTTCTCTCTCTTTTTTCCCTGCAAATTTATGCACAGGATATTCTTACTGCAGGACAGTTTTTTGATACCCTTTCCTCTTCCTATGGAAGTATTGAAGATTATGAAGCCAGGATCAGCATTGTTACAGATGAAGCATCCATGGAGGGTATTTTATTTTATAAAAGTCCCAATCTGTTAAGGATAAATTTTTCCAAGCCTGAAGAGCAGGTTATATCTGTAAATAATGATGTTCTTACTCTGCATATTCCTGATCAGAATGTTGTTATGCAGCAGACTCTTAAGAGACACTCAAATGCTGCCCTTGCTGCTATGGCAAGTAAACAGGGACTTGAGCTGTTAAAGAAGGGGTATAGTATTGCCTATCTTAAGGGTCCGGATCCTGTTCCCCTGGATGAAGGATCAGAAGAATTAGTTACGAAACTTAAACTTGTATGGCGGCAGACCGATGAGGGGTACAGGCAGATAGAGATGTCAATTGGTGCAGATGGAATGATAAGGCGAATGAAAGGTATTACAGTAAACTATGACACCTTTCAGTTTGATTTTACTGAGATCAGAATAAATCAGAGTATTCCTGTAAGCCGGTTTGAATATGAAGCTCCACCTTCCGCCTATGTAATGAATAATTTTCTTTTTGAGCCGGAACAGTAAAATGGATTTATTTGGAGAAAGATTAAAAAAATCACGGGAAGATAAGGGTTGTTCTCTTGAACAGGTTGCAAGGGATACGAATATAGCAAAAAAATATTTAATTGCTTTGGAGGAAGAAGATTTCACAATTTTTCCAGGAGAGCCGTATCTTATTGGCTTTTTAAAGAATTATTCTGAATATCTGGGACTTGATCCTGATGAAATTGTAACATTGCATCGAAATATGAAATTACAGGAACAGCCAGTTCCTATAACTGAACTTCTGGAAACCCCCAGATCCAGACTTCCTGTTGTTTTAATTATAATATTTTTACTTTTGGCTGCTGGAATTGGAGCTTATTTTTTCTATGCTTATTATACAGAGAATAAAGCTGCTGTTTCTGTAGAAGAGCCTGTAGTTATAGATAAAGTAGAGGATAGCAGTGTATTTTCGTTTAATACGGATACTGTAAATGTAGAGGAACGGTTTCCTGAAGCCAGTGTTATCCATTTTGCAATTGAAAATGATATTTACGATATTATTGTTAAATCAGTAGGAACAAATGTTGTTTTGTCTCAAGGTGGTTCTGAGTTTACTCTTAATCTGGGAGAAGAAAAATCTCTGGATTTTGATAGTAACGGGGCAATGGATATTTCCCTTATTTTAAATGATATCGATATTAGTAAAAAAACAGCATTGTTAGGCATAAAAACTGTCGCAAAAGAAGTGACAGAAAACGGTAATAAAATTATATTGAAAAATGTGGGTTCCTCTCTTACTCTGAAAAATCAGGATGCTGTTGTTGTCAGGGAAGCAGATGTACAGGAAATATTTGTTATAAATGTAATCTTCCGTGGCAATACCCTTGTCAGATATGAGGCAGATTCAGGAAACAGGATCGAAAAATATTTTGATAAAGGAGAGTCTTTTCGTCTGGATGTAAATAAAGAATTAAGACTCTGGATATCAAATGCCGGATCATTTCAGGCAAAAATTTCAGGCGTGGAAGTAAACTTTGGAAGATCCGGAGAAGTGGCATCTTTTCTGATAAAATGGACAAAAAATCCGGATAGTGGTAAATATGAACTAAAAATGATTCCAGTACTGTAAGTATCATTGTACTGATTATTTTAATTGTTCAAAAAGCTTTAATTATCCTGGATGGTTTTTAATATGGTGGAAAATAGAAATAAAGAATTTTATCTTGAAAATTTGGGCTGTTCAAAAAATCAGGTCGACGCGGAAATTATGATTGATTCACTTTCAAAAGAAGGATGGACTTATGTTCCGGATTCTGATCAGGCAGAACTTATCATTGTTAATACCTGTGGTTTTATAGAAGCTGCAAAAGAAGAATCAATTGATACAGCAATTTTATTTCGGAAAAAATACCCTGGGAAAAAAATTCTTCTTACTGGATGTTTTGCCCAAAGATACGGTGCCTCCCTTCTGGATAAAATGCCGGAAATTGATGGAATTTTTGGTAATCATAATTTACAGCTTATACCAGACGTTGCAGAATCTGTTTTTTCGGGCGATCGACCTGCTGTCATCCCTTTGGAAGGATCCTCCCGTCCTGAAAGGACAAATTTGCTTTCTTTTCCCGGATCGGCATATGTTAAAATTTCTGAAGGTTGTAATCACCGTTGTTCGTACTGTGCTATTCCTTTAATCAGAGGAAATCTTAGATCCAGAACTGTTAATGATATTCTTCTGGAAATAAAAGGCCTGTTATCTTCAGGGATTCTTGAAATAAACCTTATTGCACAGGATCTTGCAGCCCTTGGAACGGACAGAAAGGGAAAAGATTTTTTACAGCTTATGGCTGAAATATCAAAGCTGCCTGGGAAATTCTGGATCCGTCTTCTGTATATTCACCCTGATTTTTTTCCTTTGGAACTTCTGGATATAGTAACTGGGGATGAAAGAATCCTCCCATATTTTGATATTCCTTTTCAGCATGCTTCCGAGTCTGTCC
>JALTGJ010000353.1 GCA_027077185.1 Spirochaetales bacterium
TTTTCTCCGGAAGCAATCTTAAGGGAGTTAATAACTTCACCATCATTACTTGCTTTAACTACTTTTTGCAGAATTTCCGTATCCAGACCCTTTATAACCCCGGCATCTATAATTTTCTGCTTTACTTCCTCTTCTGTTATAGGTGAAGAAGAGTTCTCTCCAATAGAGATATATGCTTCCATTTTATCTTCAGATATACTAATTTCTATAAGTTCACTATTAGCAGGACGAACCCTCAAAACTGTATTACCCTCAATTTCAAAAACATCCAAAAATCCATCTATCCGGGAAACTAATTCATCATTTTTTCTGGAAAGGTTTTCAAGAATTGTAAGGTTTGGAGTCTCTCCGGTCAGGCCAGGAAGCACTTTACCATAGATATCTTTTCCAGGAGCACCTGGCTTCGAAGAACTGAATATACCAATAGTACCATCCTTTTCTACTACTGCAACTTTTTTGCAATCTTCAAGCTTGTATTCATCCAGTGAATCCATTCCAGCCGGTTTTCTTTTAGCATAGTCTTTTTTTATTTTTTCTTTATGAGATTCCAGTTCTTTTGACTTCATCATTTCACATTCAATACTAAAGGTTACTTCCTCTCCAGATTCAGGCTGTTTCCCTTCTACAAGAACATAATCTTTCATTTCTGAATCATGACTTTTATAAAAAGTTAGAATATCTTCCTTTATCTTATTAAAATTAAGCCCTGAAAATCCGCTTTTTTTTATAGCCTCTCCTACTTCATTAAGTTTCAGAGATTTCCCATTTCCACTTGCTTTAACTATATTAAGAAGCCCCTTCATACCATCTTTTGATGCAGTTATTGAAAATGATGAGTCCCGATCCCTGGTTAAAGGAAAATCTTCCAAAAAGGCTCCGGACTCTACAGTTTCTTTAATAATTCGGGATATAACCGATTCATCAATAATACTTTCTCTGCTTATTCCAAGAGCCGTAACACTGTTTATTATGCTGTTCACCGAAGGAGCTGTTTCCTGCTGGGATCCGGAAAGTATCTTTAAAAAAGCAGTGGATTTGTCCCTGGATAATGAAACTATCCAGGACTTCCCCTCAAAGGGCAGTATTTCGATCCAGTTATCGCCTCTTCTAATAAATCCGGAGTATTCTGCTATTAGCTCATTATTTTTTTTAAGAACTCCCTTGCCAGTAAAAAATTCACTAATGGTATATGGAATTTCATCACCAAGAACAGAAATACCTGGTTTGCCCTCAACTGGAGATTCCTTTACAGCAAGAACAGAACCAACATCAGCCCATCCTATCATTAGCACTTCAGGATTAATTTTTACAGATTCTCTTACTATTTTTTTTTGAATTGTTGTAATATAGGCTTCTTTTGCTTTTCCAAATGGAAGTTTTGATTTTTTTTGTACTTTCTTTTTAACCTTTATATTTTCAACACGCTCTCTTGTAATTTCAGGATCAAAGGCAACTTTAAATATTCTTTCTCCATCACTGCCTAATTCATCAGGTATTTCAAGATTTTCCCAGTGGTAATTCTCATTCAGCTGCGAAACAGGCTCACTTGACTTTGCAACAAAAACCTTTATGGACTTTTCTGTTTTAAGAATTTTTTCGGCAGCATCTTTTAAAGAACCGGGAATAATTCCAACTTTTACACCCTCTGCATCAAGAAAGGCCGCCATACGTTTTTCTGTCCATTCTTCTCCATCTTTATCAGGTGTAAATACAAGCTGAGCTGAGGTTTTGTTTGAATTATATTCCAGTTCCAGATTCCCTTTCACACTTAATTACCTATACCTTATCCCTGGAAAATTCTAATATTCTTGCTTTTAGAAAATAATTTTCTTTTTTTAAAGAATTTATCTCATACTGCTGTGACCGAATTGTTTCAACAAGATCCCCTTCTGTCAGAGTTCCGCTATGAAGTAAATTTTCCATAGCTTCCACTTTACTGTCGTAATCTATTTCAGCTTCCATGCTTGCAGTATAATAGCTGTCATTTAAAGCAGATATATCCAGAGGATTATTTATTTCCTCCCCTTTTTCCAAAATTTTATCTGCAATACGATATATAGCCTGACTTAGTACAGAATTGGGCTTATAGGCAATAATAGGTAAGCGGGAATTTAAGGCCGTTTCCTGAAGATGATCAAAATAAATTATTCCCAGATGTTCCAGATTGACACCAAGATATTCCTTACATGACCTTCTTATTTTAACTGCTTTCTGACTATCCTTTGGATCTTCAAGCATATTCATTATAAGCATAGGTTTAAAAACTGACATTCTTTCCATAAAGGTATTATAACTTTCAGGATCTTCTACTTTAATTTTATCAATTAGTTTTGGTATATAAATTTTCTGAAAGCTTTTCCCTTCCTGTTTTAAACTATCAAAATATTTGCCTGCCCAGGAATCTTTCTTAAAAGACGACGACATTAACCTGAAAACTACATTTTTTAGAAAGAGATAGGCATTTAAGGTTGCTGTTAATGCAGGAGCAGTAACAATTATACCCAAAGAAGAGCTAAGAAAAAAATCTACTGTATTAAAACTGGTTCCTGCTCCAAGATCCAGAATAAGATAATCAGCTTCCTGAAGAAACAGTTCACGTATAAGTCTGGTTTTCTGACTTGTATCCAGATTAGCCATTCCTGGTATTTCACCATCACCGGAGATAAACCTTAAGTTTCTGTATTCAGTATCAAAAATTATATCTTTAAATTCAGTTTCAGAATTACTTAAAAATGTTCCTATACCATCCCTAACTGCTCCTGTGCCTAAAATAAGGTGTAAATTAGAAGCTCCAAGGTCCAGATCTACCAGTAAAACTTTTTTTCCTGCCTGTGCCAGAGCAATCGAAATATTGGATGCAAAAAGAGATTTGCCAACTCCTCCTTTTCCACTAGCTATAGGCAGAACCTGCATAAAAACACTCCTTTTAATTAAACATATTGTATGCATACCCTGCTGAGTGGTCAAGACCAGGTGTTAATAAAAGCTTTTTTCACCTTTACTTTAAAGGTAGGAACTAATATACTCTTTTATTCAAAGCTATTTGCGCTGTCTCACCTTTTTGGTTATAATAGCAGTTATTCTCTAATATAGGGGAAATACACTGCGCAATATAGCCCCCAAATTCTAAAAGGGGGATACATCGCACAAGCCTGATTCAGGAATTTATTTTTATTTACGATATAATTTAAATGTATTATTGCTGAAGCATCCACTAAAATGGAAATTCCGGCAAATTCGCAATAGAAGATAAGATACGACATTACATGGAGACAAGAATGAAAAAAAAAGAAAGATTTTTCTGGATTATAATATGCGCTTTTTTACTGGTTTTTTCGGGTGTATCCTTTTTCGGCCCGAATTTACTGGCTTATCAGTCCAACTCTGAAACAAAAGAATATCTGGATAGATTTGATTATCTGTTTCAATTTCTCCTAAAAAACTATGTTGATGAGGTCCCTGTAAAAACCTTATATGAAGGAGCCCTTAAGGGCATGTTCGAAAGCCTTGATGATCCTCATTCATACTATTTAACTGCCAGTGACATGCAGGATATGAATGACACAACAACAGGACGATTCGGAGGAGTTGGCCTTTATATTTCAAAACCTGCACCAGGGAATGCAGGGACAGATCCCTTGGACAAATATGTTCAAATTGTTTCTCCTATTGAAGATACCCCTGCTTACAGAGCTGGAGTTCATGCAGGAGATTATATAACAAAAATTGAAGATGAATCAGTTAAAGATCTAAGCATTGATGAAGTTGTAGATAAATTAAGAGGAGCTCCAGGATCAGATGTTAATGTAACCATACTCAGAGGAAAAGAAATTGAATTCGGGGTTACCCTGACAAGAGCCATTATAGAAATCCCAACTGTAAAAGAGGCCATGCTGCCGGGGGATATTGCCTATTTAAGAATTATCCAGTTTACTCCCTACACTGCAGAAAGAGTAAAGGAAGCAATTAAGTATTTTGAAAGGAATTCATACACCTCATTAATAATTGATGTAAGAGGAAACCCCGGTGGCCTTTTGGATTCAGTTGCTAAAATTGGAGATTACTTTCTTTCCAGCGGTCCAATAGTTTCCACTAAATCCAGAATTCGCAGCGAAAACGAGGTATTTACTGCTACCAGATCTGTTCTGGTTCCCGAAGACCTCCCCATTGCAGTACTTATCGACAAGGGATCTGCATCCGCAGCAGAAATTTTATCAGGAGCCCTTAAAGATACTCATAGGGCTACACTTATAGGTGAAACCAGTTATGGTAAAGGGTCTGTACAAAAAGTAATGGGATTTCATGATGGTGGGATAAAACTTACCATTGCCAGATATTATACCCCAAATGATATAAATATTGATAAAATAGGAATAGACCCCGACAGGGAAGTAAAGGAACCGGAACTAAGTGATGAAGAAATGGAATCTCTGGGAAAGATATTAAAGGAAAACCTGATTTCGAATTTTATAAAAAATCATCCAAAAGCAAAAGAGGCTGATCAGCAGATTTTTATTAATGGCCTTAAACAGGAAGGAATTGTACTTAAGACCAGAATAATCAAAAAACTTATAAGAAACGAATATAACAGAAAACTGGATATTCCGCCGGTTTATGATCTCGATTTTGATATAATTCTTCAGGAAGCTGTACGAATGCTCCAGGCAGGAGAGATAAAAGGAAAATGATATCAGAATTAATTAGAGTTCAGAGTTCCGCTCACTCAGAATTTATTGATATTACGGACAGAATTGAATCATTTATTAACAAAAATGAAATAAAAGAAGGATTATGTAATATTTTTATCCCCCATACTACCTGTGGGGTTACAATAAATGAAAATGCTGACCCTGATGTAAAGGCTGATATGCTCATGGAACTACATAAAATTGTACCCCTTAGAGATAAATACAGGCATATGGAAGGAAACTCTGCAGCACATATAAAATCAAGTTTCATGGGATTTAGTATTACAGTACCAGTAACAAATTCAAGCCTTTCATTGGGGACCTGGCAGGGAATCTATCTGTGTGAATTTGACGGTCCAAGGAACAGAACAGTCAGGATCTCAATCTAAAAATGCGTTTATTCCTTTTGCCGGATAGTTTTGCAGGCGATAGTTCTATTGAATTAAGCGGAAAAGACTATCGTTATCTAATTAAAGTCCTTAGATATAAAACTGGAACGGAGTTCTCCGGCAGAGACAGGAATGGACATATTTATAATTTATGTATTACCAGTATTTCTGCGAACAGTTGTATTTTAAGTATAAAAGATTTAAAACTCGAAAATACAGTACTTCCGGACATAACTCTGTACCAGTGTATCTGCAAAGGCAAAAAAATGGATCTTATAATACGCCAGGCAACAGAAGCAGGTATTAGCCGGATTGTTCCTGTAAACAGTGATTTTGCAGTAGCTAAACTGGAGAAAGATAATACCGGTAAAATTGAAAGATGGAATAAAATAAAAAGAGAAGCAATCCAGCAAAGCGGTTCCAGGGTAAATACTCAAATATGCAATCCAATCAATATTGATGAAATAGAAGATCTATCATATAGTGGCATTGATTCGGATACTAAGAACATTGGTTTATATTTCCATCAGGAAATACTTGATACAGGTACAATTCATAAGTATCTTAGCACTGAACCGGAAAGGATATCTTTACTTATAGGCCCGGAAGGTGGACTTTCTGAAAAGGAAATAGAAATATTGAATAATAAAAAATTTAAGTCTGTATTTTTAAAGACTAATATTTTAAGAGCGGAAACAGCAGCATTATATGCACTAAGTGCTGTTCAGACTATTCTTCTGGAGAGTGAAAATTGGATGCTAAAATAGTAGGTGGTAGAAAGAGAATTACTCTTCTGAATGTCCATGTGGATATTGTACCCGAAGACTCACTGGAAGATGTAATAAGCAATTTACTCCTGGATAAAGGCAGGCACCAGATAATTTTTCTAACTCTTAGAGGACTTCTAAAAGCACGTGGAAACAATGAATATGCTGACACTGTCCGTAAAGCAAGTTTGGTTATTCCTGTCTCAAAAAGAATAATCAAAGGAGCAAATTTTCTTAAAAAGAATATTCCTGTCCGGTACATGCCTTTCAATTTTGCAATAAAGCTGCTTGGAATACTGGAAAAACAAAATCATAGTTTATATCTTGCAGGTTCCAGACCCGCAGAGCTGCAGATTACTACAAACAACCTAAGAGATTCTTTCCCCGGACTGGGTATTGTAGGAAGATATGCCGGATACTTTCAGAAAGAGGCAGAAGAAAACATGGTTCTTGCTATAAAAAAAGCCTCTCCTTCGCTTATATTTATTGGTAACGGCATTCCAGGTCGAAGTAACTGGTTGTCGAAAAATATGGAAAAGGTTAATCCGGGTTTATTCTTATGGTGTGGAGAATGTTTTGATATTTTCTCCGGAAAGAAAAAAAAGATTTCAAAGAAAAGCTGGGAAAGAGGGAATTTTGTCTTGTGGGAAGGATTAAGAAAACCCTGGAAAATTGTAATGGTTTTCCCTCATCTATACTATTTACTACTTCTTCTTATTTACAGAATAAGGAAAATCTAAGCCAATTCGTAAAGTTTTATATATTCGTACAGTGCCTTAACCTTCTCTTCCATTGGCCGGGTTAAAAGGTATCCTGTTTTTCTACTAATTCCTGGTATAAATAAAAGCAGTCCTAATAAATCTCCAATAAATCCAGGAGTAATTATTAAAATACTTCCCAAAAATACACCTGCAAGTTTATAAAAATCACTTTCAGGATATTTATCTTTATTAATTAAAGATTTTATTCTTTTAAGCCTGGATTTTATAATCCCATAACTGAGTATAAGACCAACCAGGCTGCTTCCTGTTAAAGAAGCTATCATTATATACGAACTTAAAATCCCTGAAAGCAGAATATATAAGTACACTTCTGCAATTGGAAGGATAGATATAGACATAACTATTATTAAAAATTTTAAAATATATCCTGTGTCGAAAAATCGGATTAAAGTTCTAATTTCAAACATGAATTTAACATATCATATGGAAGGTAGGGAAGCAACTACCCTCTTTAAATATTCAACTAAAAACTGCGATGGAAACACGTAGGCTGCTTCTTCGTCTATTACTCTAAAATCTGGATTATGAAACTTTCCATTTGCCCCGGGAAGCCCTAACATGACTGTTGGGATTTTTTGTGAAATATTTCCAACATCTGAAGAAGCAGAGGCATACTCCTCTTCTATAAAATCAACATTCATATATTCTGCAGTTTCTTTAATAAGTTTATGTAAGGACAAATCGGCTTTAAAAGGCTCATAGCCCTCATGAACAGATATTTCTACTCCTGCTCCGATTGAGCCTGCACAACCGGATGCTGCTGCTGAAAGCTGCTGAACTACTCTTCCAACTGTATCTCTATCAGCTGCACGCACATAGGTTTCTACAATAACATGTTCAGGTATTAGATTAACAGACTGATTACTAGCCAGTTTTAGAATGGGATGAATACGAATATGTTTACTCTCATTAAAGCTTTCTCTTAGAAAAGCACAGGCCTGAAGAAAAAGGGAAGCTGCATTTTGTGCATTTACACCTAAATGAGGTGCAGCTCCTGCATGAGAAGCTTTCCCTTTAAATGAAAAGTTCATAACTTTAAATCCTGCCATATTTAAAACAGAGCTAATATATTTTTTATTATTGAATGCAGCAGAATGGGTGGATATAACAATTTCAGGAGAATCAAAGACCCCCCTGCTAATTAATTCAAGTTTTCCGCTCATAAAGCTTATTCTATTGTTTTTTATTAGAATCTCTCTTTTATCAAAATCGATATATTCCTATT
>JALTGJ010000354.1 GCA_027077185.1 Spirochaetales bacterium
GTCATAGCTGTTTCAATGAAATTAGCAATTTTCTCAGGTTTTGATTCAAAAAGGCCAAGCTTGTTATTTTCTACAAAATCTATATTCCCTTGTTCCTGACCATACATATAGTCAAATATTATCAGGGGTTTTCCCAAAAATAAACTTTCCATAATAGATGCCGGACCAGCTTTTGCCACAACCACATCTGAGGCACTTATAAGTTCATGAATATTATTTACAAATTTAAAGAGAAAAACATCAGCAGCTCTTGCTTTTTGAACAATACGTGCCGCAATGCGATGTACTTTTTCAGACTTTCCACAAACAAATAGTATTTCATACAGATGCTGGATTTTTACGAGATATTGCAACAGAGCATAGCTTTTCCGGCTTCCCCCCTCTCCTCCGCTCATTATGAGAACTCTTCTTTTTGAAGGATCAAATCCATTTTCTTTAATAATTTCTCTAAGTCTCTCTTTCTTGGGTTGATTGTTGAATTTTTGATCTACAATTATCGGGTACAAGTCTACTTTTTTGCCTGGGTCTTCTTTTTTCATAATATCCAATGCTACCTGATCAGAAAAACAGTAAATTGGGAACCTGTTCCCGGTATACCAGATAGGAGGAGCAGTAAAGGGATCAAGAATGACTGTAACAACAGGAATATTTAATCCTGTTTTTTTAAGGGCAGCTTCTACCGGTTTGATTAGTAAAAAATGAAAAATCACAAGCCTTTCAATCCTATGGGTTATAATATCTTCAGCAATAACATCAGTTAGTACCATTTGCATGAGTTTATGAACAAAAAGAATCATGTCTTCTGATTTTTGAATATTATATAGTGCAGGCCACAGATACTTAAAATCTGTACTTAATTTTCCATATCCCCCTTCGAGAATATTTTTCAGGAACTGATTATTCCTTATAGGATCAATTAAAATGGGTTCAGCACCAAGACTTTTATCCTCTGCCATCTGAGCTTCTAAAGCTTTTGCAGCAGATAAATGGCCCCCTCCTGTTTTTAAATATAATAAGCCAACATTTTCCATATTATTCCTTTATAGTAAAATAAAAATTTTGATAGTTAACCTTGTTTTAACCGTTGTTGATTATTGGTAAAATAACTGTAAATACAGAACCTTTACCAGAGTTGCTTTTAACAAAAATATCCCCCTTATGTGCCTTAACTATGGCCTTGCTTAAGGCCAGACCTAAACCAAACCCACCTGACTTTCTAATTCTGGAACTATCAACCCGGTAGAATCGTTCAAAAATATGTGGTATATGTTCAGGTTCTATTCCAGGTCCCATATCGGCCACTGTGATAATTACTTTGTCTTCGATTGCTTCCAGCTTAACTGTTACTTTTTCCCCTGATGGTGTGTATTTAAGGGCGTTTTCAATTATATTAAAAAAAACCTGACCCAGCTGAGTATTATTTCCTGACACTATACAATCCTTTTTTATAGATAGTTGAAGTGAATATAAAATTCCTTTGTTATCTGCAATTAATTTTAATTTATTTACAACGGTTGATAATATTTTATCAATAGATATTTTCTCAAAAGCTGATGCTTTATCAGATTCTACTCTTGCCAGATTTAGCATTTGCTCAACCAGCTGGCTTAGTCTGTCAACATCTGTTTCCATATCCTTCATCATCTTTAAAAGTGTTTGAGCATCTCTGTCTCTGGATCTTGCAAGACTTAATTGAGTTTTAAGAAAACCCAGAGGAGTACGAAGTTCATGGGAAACATCAGCAGTAAATTGACGTTCACGTTGAAAAGCCAAATCAAGTCGCTCAAGCATTTCATCAATAGTATCAGCAAGGTGTCCAATTTCATCATCAGGCATATTAAAGTTTAATCGACGGCTTAAATCTCTGGCACTGATATCTCTGGCTGTTGAAGTGATTTTTGCAACTGGAGCCATAGCTTTTGCAGCCAAAAACCATCCTCCTATAGCTGATAATATTAGGCCCGCTGGAATAATAAGAATAAGGCCCAATATAATTTGCTCAAGAATATGATCATTCTTTGAAAGCGGACTGGCAAGTACAATTGTCCCAAGCCATTGATCTCCTTCCTGCAAAAAACTTGTTAATAATTTAACCTTTTCATTGTTATCAAGGGTTCCGGTACTTATTGTATCATTAGCTGGTAAAGGGGAGGGTATGGCATATTTATCTGCATCACCAACAGTCATACCAATATGCCCATCAGGTGCAATAATCCAGGCCATTACATTACGAATGTAAAAATTATTAGGCTTAAGATCGGAAGAAAAATATTTATTGTTACTTACATCTATAACAGCATTCAATTCTGCAGCACTTAGGTGGAGGCTGTCTGATATTTCTTTTGTTTGTAATTGGTAAACAAAAAATACTAAAACAGATCCAAAGACTATCAAAATTCCTGCTTCCAGAAGAACTGTCCATAATACCAATCGGGTGCGAATCTTATTTTTCATTAGAGCTTATCCTGTATCCCATTCTTCGAACTGTTTGAATTAGTTTATGATTATTATCCCGATCAATTTTTTTTCGTAAGGAAGATATATAAACTTCAATAAGCTTTGAACTTGATTCAAAATCCATATTCCATACATTATCTATAATTTGATCTCTGCTAAGAACCTGTTCAGGATGACGCATTAAAGTTTCAAGCAGAAGATACTCTTTTGAGGTTAATTCAATAGATATATTCCCACGATAAGCTTTTTTTGTTGCAGTATCCAGTATTAGATCGCTGACTTTTAGCTGGCATGTTTTTGTTGGTCCCTCCCGTCTGCTTAAAGCACGGAGCCGGGCAGTTAATTCTTCTATTGCAAAGGGCTTTATAAGATAATCATCTGCTCCGGCATCCAGACCTGAAACTCTGTCACTTACAGCATCCATGGCTGTAAGCATAAGTATTGGCATCTTATACCCTTTTAATCTTAGCTTTCTGCAGACTTCAATGCCATTTAAACCAGGAAGCATAATGTCCAGAACTATGATGTCATAGGAAGCACTGGTAATCCAGTTAAAAACATCTATACCGTTATCTACCAGGTCAACAGCAAAGTTATCTTCTTCCAGACCCTGCTTAATTAGTGAAGCCATTCGGATTTCATCTTCAACAACTAATACACGCATTATTTATCCCTATAATAAGCCAATTCCAGCTGCTCATGACTGCTGGAATTGGTACTTATAAATTCCTAGAATATAATATTAAACAAAATTAATCTGCTGTTTCAGTGCCGCCGGCATCTTTATTTACTTTTATATTTAAAATAGAAAAGTTTTTTGGATGAAGTGAAACCACAAGTTCTCTTTTGTTCTGGCTTGTAAAATACATGCTATTGGGATTTATACTATAATGCCCCGGCTCCCCTGAATTATCAAAATGAAGTTTTTTTGTTTCACCTGGCTTAAGTGAAAAATTCGGTAATGTTCGATAATAAGCTTGAATTTCTCCTGTTTTCAAATCTTTTATAGAATAGTATACTTCAAAATCTGACAAACTGACAGTGCTTATATTTGTTACTTTCAACTCCAAATGGTCAGAAGTATTCTTTCCTGCTGCATTCACATTATTTTCTACTCTAATGTCATCAATTTTAATTCCATTAGTAGAACTATCTTCCTGAATAGGATTTTTCAGAAATAGCGGGTTGGGATCGGTCAGGTCACCTATTCCATCTCCGTCGGTATCCGGGTTAGCCGGATCTGTGCCCAGAGTAGGTTCTGCGCTGTCAGGGATACCATCACCATCACTATCCTGCCCTTTTGCAGGTTGAGTAGAAACTGTTGAACTATTATTCCCCTGTGTACTATTATCTTTTGATCCGGATGCTGAGGCAATATCTGTTAGTACCAATATAAATATGACAGTGCTTACTACAATAATCATTTTTGTTGTTATTTTTCTGTTCATTTTAATCTCCTTGAAAAAGTTTGTTAGTAGTTAAATTATTCTTTTAATTATGTTTCCTCTTTTAAAAACACAATGTACGATGCGCTCATTAAAATGAGTATGGGAATTAGAAGCCCCATAATATTTACTATTTTAAGTCTTAGTACCTCCATCCATGTATTTTGAATATACTGAGTTTTAATACCCAGTAATGCGAAACTTATGCGTTCATAATGTTTAGTAGGTGAAAGATTTTCCAGACCACCTCTTACTGTTTCATACCATTTGAAGTGGGCTAAAGCTGCTTTTTCTCCATTTTTGTCAAAACCCATACTTGCAAAAAATCCACCTGGAATTTGATTATCAAGATCCATAGTGTCCCCAATTTGTGGAAGAATAAATGCAAAAACCAACCACACAATTATTGTTAAAAGTAATGCATGATTTCCCTTTTTTACTATTATGCTGAAAAACATCGATACCAGGAAAAAAATAAGCATATAGAGCAATGACATCCCCATTGTCAAAGTAAGCTTAATAATTTCACTTGCAGTTAAGCTTATTCCTCCAATTATAATTAGTGCCAGATAAGTAATAATCTCTACAGCAGCCAGTAAAATTGCCAATAGAGTTACATTTCCAAGAATCTTAGCTGTAAGTAATTGATCACGGTAAACCGGCCTGGATAATAGTAATCGCAATGTCCCGGCTTTTCGTTCCTTATTTATGCTTGTAAACCCTAAAATTATTGCCAATAGGGCTCCTACCATTCCAAGATAATTAATAAAGTTTTTAGAAACAGCAATTGGGTTAAGATCAGGCATTGGTGGGATATTAGTCCGTCCCAGACTTTTTAAAATTTCTACTGACTGCTTATACTCACTAACATGTTTATGGACAGTAATAGCTCCAATGCTTATTGCAATTAGGGTTAACCCAACCAGCATAATTAAAGCACTGATAAAAATACGGTTGCGAAAAGCATCAGTAAGTTCCTTTAATGAAATAATTTTTAAATTATGAAACAAGCTATTTTCTTTATTAATGGGTCTTTTGGTATTAGTATCGTTTTTCACTCAGCGCCTTCCTTTAATTTTAAAATATACAAAAACAATAATTATTGTCAGAAGGGCAATAATTCCCAGAGGGATAAAAAAAACAGGGTTTTTTTGTACGTGAACAGTTAGTTCTCTTTTTGTACTTTCTGTAAAATCACTTTTTATATGAAACTTAATAATTTGATCGACAGCAACTTGTGAAGACGGAATTAGTATTTTTACACTCATTTTATTCTTTTCACCTGGAAGAAGGTTTTTAATTTTTATCCGGGGTAGTTGAACAATCCATTTTGCAGGTGCATCAACAATAATTGTTATATTAGATTCATTAGAGATACCGCTGTTAAGTATTTCTACTTCAAAATTAAAATCCTGACCACTGAAAGCTTGTACGGTTGTTGTCCAGCTTATAATTTTTAAAGAATGAATATTTGTTACATTCATGGAAAAGGGGATTGAAGAACTGCTGCCTTTAGAATCTACAGCAGTAAACCGGCCGGTAAACTTTCCAGGTTTAGTATTTATGGGAACTTCAACAGCTGCTGTCAGCTGAGTCCGGTCATTCGCAGGTATTGTAATTGATTTTAATGCCGGTCCATTTGCAGTGAAAGAAATGTTCATCAGTTTCGGCAGACCATCTGAGCTTAGCTTAAAACTTTGTTCCTTATTTGAATTATTACTAATTTCCAGTGAATATTCTGCAGTTTGGCCTGGCTTAATATTTTGATTTATAGTAAAGCTATCTGACCAGCAGGTCGTAATAGCAGCTCCAAGAAAAATTTGGCTGAATATAATAATAGTTATAAGATTTTTCATTTTTATCCCGCTACTTTAGAATTAAGGTTTCATTTCGAAGAAATATTGAATATCCAATGACCATAAATATAAGGCTTGGAAATATAAGAATTAATAATGTTAACAATGAACCGGATACAATAGCCGCTGTTCCTAAATTTACACTTCCAGGAAAAACCTCAAGTAATTGCCCTCCTGTATTGTCAAAGTGCCATGTTGGTGAAAGATAATTAATTGCTCTGGATATTGTTGTATCCTGAGGTATCTGGTTTGCCAGACCACTAATACTGTTAATAACTGTACTGTTGGCTTTCATTGTTTCGGCCATTTGAGGGATTACAAAGCTTACAGAAATCCACACAAGTATAGATATTAGAAAAACTGTTGAACTATTTTTCATTTTAATGCTGAGGAGCATTGAAAATGTTAAAAAAATAAGCATATAAAAAAATGCAAGTAAGGTAAAAATTATTAACCGTAATATTTCTGAAAAAGTAGGGAAAATACCTCCTACAAGGAATAAAAGAATTAAATTAAACAGGAATGCGAGACCCAGTATTAATCCTATAACAGCGGAATTCCCCAGTAATTTTCCAGTTAACAGCTGATCTCTAAAAACAGGTCGGGATAAAATAAGTTTAAGGCCGCCTGATTCCTTTTCCTGAGTAAGGACTGAGAATCCAAGGACTATTGCCATAATAGCTCCAATCATACTTATATATTCTCTAAGGTTGGAAAGGATAGTTAAAGTATGAACTTCCGGTTTTGGAGGGAATTCAGATGAGCCCTGGGCAGTCAAATTTGCTATAGTTTCATTATAAATCTTTAATTCTGCTTTCTTAGTACTACTTCCAATATAAACAGATAAAATGGACATAGCCAAAAAAAGCAGGGCGATGGTTATAAATATTTTATTATGGAAAACTGTCTTAAACTCACGTATAGCAATTATCTTTATAGAGTTCATACTTTTACTCTTTTTAAGTTTTCAATATTCAGATAGATATCTTCCAGAGATTGGTGGCTTGGAAACCGGGTAAGAATATTTTGGAGACTATCTGTTACAAGTAAGTGACCATGGTTCATTATTCCAATACTTGTACATAGTTTGGCAACTTCTCCTAATTGGTGGGTATTCATAAAAATTGTTATGCCGAATTCCTTGTTAAGCCATACAATTAGTTCTCCTATATCTCTTGTTCCCTCAGGGTCCAAGCCTGATGCTGGTTCATCCAAAAAAAGAATTTTAGGACGGTGAAGCAGAGCCTGGGCAATTCCAATTCGCTGTCTCATACCCTTGGAGAGGGAGCCTACTGTTAAATTGCACCATTCAGGATGGCCCAACAAATCCAAAATTTTGTTAATACGTTCTGAGATTTTTTTTACTCCTGAGAGAGCAGCAAAAAATTGCAAATTTTCAGATACAGTTAGTTCATCATATAAACGGACATTTTCCGGAACATAGCCAATAGTTTGCCTTACTTGAAGATTTTCTTTGATAATATCGAATCCAAATACAGCTGCCGTACCGGAACTGGGTAGTAAAAGTGTAGTTAAAAGGTTAATAGTAGTTGTTTTCCCTGCGCCATTATGCCCCAGGAAACCAAAAATTTCACCTTGTTTTACTTCCAGTGTTAGTTTGTCTACAGCCAGACAGTCCTTAAAAATGCGAGTTAAATTTTGAGTAAGTATTGCCGGTGTGGTCATAATTTTCTCCTTTTCAGTATAAATGAACTATCTTGTCCATTTGTTATACTGAAAATATGACCACCAAAGGTTAAGCTAAGTTTAAACAGCTAAAAAAAATAATAAATTATCTAATAAAAGTGTGATTGTATTTCTTTCAGTCTATATTCTCCATGAAACATATCGACGGAAACAACAGCCGCTGCAGTTAACTGCAGCAGCTGTCTGAAAGGTGATAAATGTTATTTTACTTCACTCAAAGGAATACTCAAAGCATCAGCAACTCCCTGGCCATAAGCCTTAGCAGCTTTTAGGCAATTACCTATATGACGGATCTTTATCTCTCTTGGAGCATCTCCCATAGCCCTGGCAGTATTTTCAAAGAGAAATTTTTTCTGTTCAGGGTTCATAATAT
>JALTGJ010000355.1 GCA_027077185.1 Spirochaetales bacterium
GCTCCTATCCCGGTTTAATGGATTGTATGTAGAGAAAAGTTGTGTTCGCAGAACATGATTTTACATGAAGGACACCTACAGAGGGGTTTTTTCTCAATCCCATTATTTAATCATATTTATATCTACTAATCTCCCATTTACATATTTATGCATAAGGCTGGATATCAATGTTTGATAAGGAAGACCTTCCTCTATTGCTTTTCTTTGTATTGATTGTAAATCTCTTTCACTCATCCTTATATTAACTCTTTTATCTTTTTTCAAAGTATTAGCAGCATATTCACTATAGCGTTTTTTCTCTTTAACCAAATTTTTAATCGATTTAAATTCTCCACCCTCAATACCATTGATAATATATAATTCTTCTTCAGAATAATTGTTACTCATAATGTTTCCCTCCTGAATATTTTCTCTTATACTTACGACTTGGAATAATTGTTTTTAAGAAAACTTCCTCATCGTTTTCAACAAATGGGATATAGTAGATATAATCATTAATTTCAATAATATAATATTTTTGCCCTGGATATTTATCCTGATTTGGATTTTCAACTATATCAATTATAAGATTCCTTTCCAAATAAAAAAGAACATCCTCAAACGAAATATTTCTGGATTCCTTTAATTCAATATTTTTTTCACTGTTCCAGTTCACCTTTTTCATATTTATAATATCGTACATTGTGTGCATGATGTCAACCAATATATTTTTACAGGGGTTCTGAAATCTATAAAATTCCCATCAAAAAATTGATGCGCTTTTTACTGCAGCCACGAAGGGATCAAAATTCTAACTACTTTAAATCCGTCTACATCTGCAACAAAGGCAAGATCATTTTCAACTTCCACACCAACTGCATAAACATCCTTGCAGGTACTTACCAGAACAGTCTCCTTAGGATTCTTCATGTCCACTACAATTAAACCCTCAGAACCTGCAGCTGCATAGATATATCCTGATTTAAGGTAGATATCTTCTATCCATCCTGCAGAATAGCTTGATACAACTACCGGCCTAAGAGGAGAAGAAATATCAATTAAAGAAAACCCGTCCTTACCTCCTACGACTGCAATATTACCCTTTAAAGCAACTGTCACAGAGTTTGAAAGTTTTACAGAAGATAATAACTCCGGTCTTTCTGCATTACTGTATACTTTAAATCCCCCGGAGCCATCTGCCACCAGGATCAATTTATCATTAATAGCTATCTCCTGAACTGAACCTCCGGTAAAGACTGTACTAATTTCTTTTGTATCCAGATCCAGAATATGCATTCCTTCTTCTCTGGCTGCTATATAGGCTTTGTTTTTGTATACTACAAGAGATTTTGTAATTCCCGGCAAATCAATGGAATCTTCGACATTAATTTTCCGGGTGCCATCTTCAGATTTAATAATATTTCCTATAACCACCCCTCCTTCTCCATCAGCAATTAAAAGTTTGGATCCATAACCGACGACAGACTCGGCATAACTGGTATCCACCTTATTTTGTGTTGTAAAAGTACTGCTGTCAGAAGGGTTTGACACATCAACAATTTTTACACCATTTCTGTGATCCGCAAGATAAAGAGAATGATCAATATAAGTAAGATCATATGCTTTTCCATCAGTTTTATACTCTGCAATTACAAAAGATCTGCCAATAGTAAAACTTTCTACAGTTTTAAACCCTTCTGTATCACTTACATAAATAATTCCATTATTCATAGTTAATGCAGATACTCCCTGCAGTTCTACTGTATCAAACAAAACAGGTCGTAGAGGATCAGATACTTCATAAATTAATAAACCTTTGGAAAGATCACTTACAAATATATAATTTTTATTTACAGAAATATCGGTTATATTTTCCAAGGGTATTTGTGAAATTTCAACAGGATTAGAGGTATCTGAAATATTAATAACTCTAACTCCAAAACCTCTATCTGCAACATATGCAATACCATTGCTAACTGCAAGAGCAACGGCATCTTTACATTCAAAAGAACTCTTCACTTTCATACCTGATGTAGAAGAAACAATAATAGCTTTAAGGCCGCCGGGTCCGTCTGCAACAAATAGGGTTGAGCCCTGGAGGACAAGGTCTTTAGCAAATTCTGTGCCTAAGGAACCCGTTCTGACTGGTTTTCGTTCTGATGAAATATCTATTTTTTTTATTCCTGATCGTCCATCCGCTATAAATACTGTATTATTCAGAATTGCAAGTTTCGAGGCATCTGTTGTTTTTCTGGATCCAAGAAGAATAGGGTTACCAGGGTCATTAATATCAAGAATTTTTATCCCCTTATACCCATCGGCAACATAAGCTCTTTCTCCTCTAACCAGAACATCTTTTGCTTCTGCAGTCTGATATCTCCCGACTTCCAGAGGCTTCTCCGAATTGGAATTATCTATAATTCTTATTCCTCCAGTTCCATTTGCAAGATATATATAACTCCCTGCGACTTCAATACCCTGTAAATTAGAACTTCCAAAACCTGCCATAACAACAGTTTTTTCTTCCGGAAAGGCAAGGCTTTCCATTTCTACAGCTGAACTTAGCAGACTTCCCTTCAGAGAAGGCCGTATTTTGTAAGAATATTTCTTACCAAATTCCACACTCCTGTCAATATAAC
>JALTGJ010000356.1 GCA_027077185.1 Spirochaetales bacterium
GACTTCCTGTATAAGCACTGACAATAACACCAAAAAATGCAGAAACCAGCATAATCCCTTCCAAAGCGATATTTACAGAACCTGCAAGTTCAGAAACTGCAACGCCCAGGGCAGGGAATAACAAGGGGGTCATTACCCTTAAAATTGCAAATGCAAAACTGGTTGAAAAAATACTACTTAGCAAAGGACTCATTTCCCACCTCCACTTTCTCAGCTTCTTTAATTGTTATTTTGTTTTTCCAGGTTGATAGGAATGCTTCTGCAGTAATTAAAATAATAATTACAGACTGAATTACCAGAACAAGTTCTGAGGGTACATCAGCCATCAGGTTAAGTATCTGTCCTCCAACCCGTAAATAGGAGAGAAACAGAGCCGCAAAAATAATTAGTATAGGATGGTTCCTCCCAATAATTGCTACAATAACTCCATCCCAGCCATATCCAGGAGTCATCTGCCAGTTAAATCTTCTGTGTATGCCCATTACTTCAGTCATTCCGCCAATACCTGCTATCATTCCACTTAAAACCTGGGCAAGAACAACAACCTTTACAACATTTATTCCTGCAAATTTGGCAAATTTATTGTTATTACCGGTAGTTCGAATTTCATACCCTGAATTGGTATGATAGAGGTAGTAGTACCCCAAAAATGCAAAAATAACTGATAGCAAAATACCTAAATGGAGTCTGGTTCCAGGTACAAATTGTGGAAGCCAGGCCGTTTCAGGTAATCGTAGGGATACAAGAAATCCGGCGTCCTTATCCCTAAAAAATGAATTAATAAGATAGAGTCCTCCAAAGTAGGCAATATAATTCATCATAAGTGAGGCCACAAGTTCGCTTGCTCCCCATTTTGCTTTTAGTATACCCGGAATAAATCCCCATATTGCACCGGTAGCACCAGCTACAGCCAATACCATAATAATATGCAGGACAGTTGGCATATGTGTGGAAACTGCAAAAGCAGTTCCAACGGCAGCACTTAAAAAAAGTGCTCCCTCTGCTCCAATATTAAACTGTTTTGCCTGAAAGGCTATAGCAATTGCAACACCGCAAAATATCATTGGAGATGCATTTTCTATTACATTTGCAAATCTACCCTTGGAAAGTAAGGGTCCCAGAAGAAACTGCTTAATGGAATAAGCCGGCATTTCACTAATTAAATAGATAAGAACAATGCTGATAATTATCCCCACAAGAATTGCAATTAATGTTCGTATGAGTGTGAAATACTTAAGAATGAATTTTTCCACTTGCGCCCTCCTCTTTCTTAACGCCCAGCATATAGGGGCCGAGATCCATTCCTGATATATTGGAAACATCTTTAAAATGATTTGTTATATGCCCGTCATATATGACAATAATTCTTGTAGAAAGTTTTAATATTTCGTCTAAATCTGCAGATATCAAAAAAATTGCTTTACCTTCATCTCTTGCATCTTTAAGAAGGTCATGGATCAGTTCTTCGGATCCAATATCAACTCCTCTGGTAGGTTGTGCGGCAATAATTAATTCGGGTCCGGATGACAATTCTCTGGCAACAACAACTTTTTGTATATTACCACCACTCAAAGCACCTACAGCTGTTTTAGATGATTGTGTAAGTATATTAAATCGTTTAATAAGATCTTTGCTGTAATCCTTAATGTATTTCCAGTCCAGTCTTCCTTTGTTTGAAAAAACTGGTTTATAGTACCTGTCTGCAATAAAGTTTTCTTCCAAAGAAGCAACATCTGCCACACCGTTTTCCATTCTATCTTCCGGTATGTGTGAAATTTTAAGTTCCCTGATCTGTCGTGGAGTAAGTCCAGTTATACTATTATTATCTACAGTTACGGTTCCACTTGTTGGTTTCATTAGACCTGTTAGTATATTAATGAGTTCTGATTGACCATTCCCCTCAACACCGGCTATCCCAAGAATTTCTCCAGCCTGAATATCAAAATTTACATCTTTTAAAATCTGAATATTTTCTTCATCAATATAGGATAAATCTCTGACAGACAGTTTTACTTTTCCTATACCTTTAGGATCTGGAATACGTGCAGAGTTGATATCTCTTCCTACCATTAAATGTGCAATCTGCTCTTCGCTTAATCCTGCTGCATTTTGAGTGGTTATTACTCTGGTATCTCTCATTACAGTTACATTGTCTGCAAGTCTTTTTACTTCACTTAGCTTGTGGGATATAAAAAGTATTGTTTTCCCTTTTCCCTTTAGCTTTAAAAGTGTTTCAAACAGAATTTCTGTTTCCTGTGGAGTTAAAACTGCAGTTGGTTCATCCAGAATTAGTAATTCTGCATTTCTGAACAGTGCTTTTAAAATTTCAACTCTTTGTCTTACACCAATGGGCAGATCCTTGATCTTTTTATCTACCGGAACATCCAGGCCATACTTTTTAGATACTTCCCTTGTAATTTTAAGGGCATTGGCAGTATCAAGAAATATTTTACCCTTTTTAGGTTCTATTCCCAGTATCATATTTTCTGCTACTGTCAAGTCCGGTGCCAGCATTAAATGCTGGTGAACCATACCAATACCTGCTCTTATAGCATAATTAGGATTTTTAAAACTGACCTTTTGTCCCTTGTAGAATACTTCACCTTCCTGTGGGTGAATTTTCCCGAATATTACATTCATCAGGGTGGATTTTCCTGCACCGTTCTCACCAACAATGGCATGTATGGTATTTTGCTTAATATCCATACTAACTTCTTTGTTGGCGATTACCCCTGTAGGGTAAACCATGGTAATGTTCTTAACTTCAAGAATATTTTCCATTTTTTCCTCGAATTTATTAAGATAATAGTAGGGGCACTTTAGATCCCGAGCAGCGAACCAGCTGCATGTCGAAATATTGTGCCCCTAAAATGTAGAAATAGATGCTTATTTATTGACCAAAAGCTGTTTTTACTTTGATCTCACCTGAAACAATTTTTTTAGATATTTCAGTTATTGTTGCTCTCATTTCAGATGTAGCAATTTTTTGATAGTTTTCATTGTCTGCAAGGCCTACTCCGCCTTTTTCAATATTAAGAACTTCTGCTTCGCCATATTTGAGTGTACCGGCTATATGCATTTTTATAGCTCTGTATATTGAAAAGTCAACATTTTTCAGCATAGATGAAACTATGTGAGAAGCTTTTTCCGGATCTGTATCTGCAAAAAGCAGGTACTGGTCGGAATCAACACCCAGAGTATATTTATTTCTATCTTTAGCTGCATCAATGCCTCCAAGGCCTGTTTCACCGGCTACATTGAAAGTTATATCTGCACCCTGATCAAACATTGCAAGTGTAAGTTCTTTCCCTTTTGCAGGATCACTAAAAGCGCCTGCATAGGCTACAAGTACTTTAATATCAGGATCAATATAGTTAACACCCTGTTCGAATCCTACTTTAAAATCATTTATTACAGTAATATCCATACCACCAAGGAATCCCACAATTTTATCTTTGTTCGCCAATGGAAGATTTGATTCTGTAATCATAGCGGCAAGAGCTCCTGCAAGAAAGGAAGCTTCGTTCTGGCTATAGAGCATTGAATATACATTATCAAGGTTTCCATTTGAATAAGTGACTGATGTATCATATGTGAAAAACTTTTTTTCCGGATGTTCAGGGGCTATCTTTTCAAGGTATTCCTGTAACTGCCATGAACCGGCAATAATAATATCCCAGTCTCCTTCAGCTAATTGTAATAGATCCGGTTCCCATCGTGCAGGATCGTAACCACCTTCAACTACCTTGCCAGAAATGCCAAGTTCTTTAATAGACCGGTCAATTCCTCTTGCAGCTGAATCGAAGTAAGACTTATCTCCAAGTGTTCCATTTATATAAAGAACAACTTTAAGCTTATTAGTATTACCTGTTTCTTTGTCTCCCCCTGCAAACAAATTTATTGTTGATAAAACAGCAAGACTTAGAATGCTTAACAATAAAATTTTAGTAAATTTACTCATTTCTCAAACCTCCAAAAAATTTTCATAGATAGTTCATACTACAGTCTTTAAAGACAAAAGTATAGAATTAAATTTATTAATACTTACGATCCTGTCCATAGAGTGCCAGAATATTACGAACAGGGACATCTCCCTGTATATAATGGGCTGAAGTACAGATATAACCGCCATTCTTTCCCAAAGTATGGCAAAGGGAGGAAACTTCGTTTTGAACATCCATGACTGTACCAAAGGGCAAAGTCCTTTGTAAGTCCACTCCACCATGAAAACTTATTTTATTTCCATAATTTTCTTTAATAAATTTCATGTCCATACCCTTTGCTCTGGGTTGAAGAGGGTTAAGTACATCTATATCCAGTTCTTCTATAAAAGCTGGAATAAGAGGTCGGACAGCACCACATGAATGATACATCAGCTTAACATCATATTCTCTTATTACCTTGTTCAGTCTTTGGTGAAAAGGCAGTATGTACTGTCTCCACATATCCGGAGCCATTAGTAGGCTATCCTGGGTAGCTACATCATCGTATGTGTAAACCATATCGACCAGGTTTTCTGCTTTCTTCATAAGTGAACGGAAATTATCTATAAAAATTTCGGTATAACAATCCATAATAGAAGATACCAGCTTAGGGTTTTCGTAGAATCCTATTAAAAATTTATCCAGTCCATATAATCCCCATGCAGATTCAAAGATACCTCCGATATCATATCTTATATGATATGGAGCTTTTTTATTTGCAATTTCTACTTTTGAAATAAAAGAATCCCAGTCCCACCAGGTACTTTTGGGCCACTTTCCCCATTGTTCTATCTGAGCTGTAGTTTCAAAGTCTGCAAGTGGATATCCTGCATATTCTTCATAACTTGAACTTCCGTTTTTCACAATCTTTCTTAGTGAACCCCAGATACTGTAAAAACTTCCATCATTAAGAGTTTCCGGTTCCGGACCAATATAATCCGGTTTGACAACCCTGCAGTCAATACCGAGTAATTCCATAAGTTTATTGTTGTCATTAATTTGCAAAAAGTTTTTAAGAGTATCCCATGTTTCAGGAACCCCCCAGAAATCGAAAGGAACCCTATCCGGCGCCTCTCTGTTTAGAGCTTTTTCAACTCTTTCATGGGGAGACATATCGTCTTTTTGAGGTGAGCCAAAACGTAAGTTTAACCATTCGACTGCTTCTATTTGATCAAATGCATTCCAATTTGGTGTATCTAGCATAGAAATATTTGCCTTTTTATATTTAAACAGAAAACCGGCATAAAATGAAGTATTCATTAAATGCCGGTTTTATTAAGAAATAGAATTTACTGACCGAAAGCAGTTCCAACTTTAATTTCGCCGCTTTTAATTTTTCCAGCAATTTCATCAATTTTTGCCTTCATATCTGCTGTTACTACTTTCTGGTAGTTTTCATTATCAGCAAGGCCTACACCGCCTTTATCAATATCAAGAACTTCTGCTTCACCATATTTCAGGGTACCTGCAATATGCATTTTAATTGCTCTAAAAATTGAAAAATCTACATTTTTCATCATAGATGTTACTATGTGGGAAGCTTTTTCAGGGTCAGTATCAGCAAAAAGGAGATACTGATCTGAGTCTACACCAAGGGTGTATTTGTTTTTTTCTTTTGCAGCATCAATACCGCCAAGGCCTGTTTCACCGGCTACATTAAAACTTATGTCTGCACCCTGATCAATCATTGCCAGAGTAAGCTCTTTCCCCTTGGCAGGATCACTAAAAGCTCCAGCGTATGTCACAAGTACTTTTACAGCAGGATCGATGTATGCAGCGCCTTCTTCAAATCCAACCTTAAAGTCATTTATAACAGGAATATCCATTCCGCCTAGAAAACCGATAACTTTATCACTGTTTGCCAATGGAAGATTAGATTCTGTAATCATAGCTGCAAGAGCACCGGCAAGGAAGGAAGCTTCGTTCTGGCTGTAAAGTATTGAGTATACATTTCCAAGATTACCATTGTCGTAGTTAACAGAAGTATCATATGTAAAAAACTTTTTTTCAGGATGATTAGGAGCTATCTTTTCCAGATATTCCTGCAGCTGCCATGTACCTGCAATAATAATATCCCAGTCACCTTCAGAAAGCTGGAGCAGATCCGGTTCCCATTTTGCAGGATCATATCCACCTTCAACAACCTTTCCAACAATACCAAGTTCTTTTACAGCCTGGTTAACACCCCGTGCAGCAGAGTCAAAGAAAGATTTGTCTCCAAGTGTTCCATTTAAATACAAAACAACTTTTAGTTTGCTGTCACTACTTTTTTCTTTATCCCCATTTGCAAATACACTCATGGTAGAGATAACCATAAGTAATACTACGGATAAAACTAAAACTCTTTTTAATCTGTTCATTTAAGAACCTCCAAAATAATATATTTAGACATACTATTGTAATGTCTTTATGGTTTTAAGTATAGAATTAAATTTATCTTTTTTTATATCCAGTATTATATCCATTTCCAGCCCTTCGCAGGGAACAGAAGCTCCTCTCATTGTATTAAAACTTAGTTCCATCTTTAAATTCCCCTTTATTCTTCTGGAAGCTATTGATTCATCAATAACATATGCCATAGTAATAGGATCAGGAAACCCCACTGCCCTGGTTCCAAATACCTGTTCAAGAAAATCCAGAGGTACTTTCTGCATATCAAGAACCAGTTTCCCTGCTTTGGAATCTTCCAGCTTGAGTGTTGCAAGCTCTTCTTCTGTGTACATATTTGAAAGAGCTGCATCCCATGGTACAATGGTTAGAGGTATTCCGCAGTTAAATACAAACTGAACAGATTCCGGATCAGCGGCAAAATTAAATTCAGCAAATTTTGTAATATTACCTTTATCCAGAGCTCCCCCCATAATTACTATTTCTTTTATTAATTTTTTTAATTCTGGAAACATATTTATACTCATTGCAATATTTGTCAGGGGGCCAATTGTAACCAGAGTAAGCCCCGGATTCTCTTTTGCCGCCTTATACAAGCCTTCAGGAGCCATTATGGATTCTGTTTTTTTTGTATTTTCCGGTAGTTCCACATCCCCAAGACCATTGGAACCATGAACACCCTCTGCATGGATTCGCGTCCCCAGAAGGGATGTGCTCGCACCCCTGTAAACGGGAATATCTTCTCTTCCAAAATAAGAGAGAATTCCTGTTATATTGTTTACAACATAATCCAGTTCCGCGTTTCCGGCGACTGCACTTATTCCTGTAATGTTTATATTTTTACTTGCCATAGCTATCATTATTGCAGTTGCATCGTCAATTCCACAATCAGAATCAATAAATATATTTTTCATCATCTTCCTCTTAAGCTGGTTTAATTTTATTGTATAAACTAATTTATCAGTAGATAGGGAGATTTACCAGACAAAAATATAAAAACTATGATATTTTTATATGTTATTTTTATATGGGGGAGAATCAAATGAATGAATTAATAAATCTTGGCAGGCAATTATGGGATAATGCTGAACCTGGTTTTTTTGAAAATAATTCTCATAAAATTTTGAGTAGGAAATTTAAAACTATTGGATTTAGAGTTCAGATATTTGAAGGAATACCGGGATTTATTGCCACTATTGACGGGGATTTTAAGTCAAAACCTATTTCTCTTATCTCAGATATGGACGCACTGCCCCTGCCGGGGGATCCTGAAAATAAATACATTCATTCCTGTGGGCATCATGTTCAAATGACTGCACTTTACGGAGCAGCTTTATTGTTGAAGGAAAAAGAACCTGATATCTTAAAAAAAATATCTTTTCTAGCAGTTCCTGCAGAGGAATATATCGATTTTGATAAAAGAGAGATTCTAATAAAAAACAATAGAATAAGCTTT
>JALTGJ010000357.1 GCA_027077185.1 Spirochaetales bacterium
TAAAGACTGTGTTTCTTTAAGCGCTAGAAAAGAAATAATTACAAATGAGGATATGGCTACCAGTAGAGACGGGGTATTTGCTGCCGGTGATGTTCGGCAGAAAAAATTCAGACAGATAACAACAGCTGTCAGTGACGGTACAGTTGCAGCTCTGGCTGTAATGGATTATCTAAACGGTCCCGATCCCGATAAAATATAAATTATTGGATGTCATTGTTTAATTTTTGTTCAATTTTTTTCCGGCCATCCATGGCCAATTGTTTAAAATCTCCTGGAATATCCATTTGCAGCATCTCTTTTAAAAGCTGCTCTGCTTCGGTATAGTGCTTGTAAAAAATATGTGCAGAAGCCAGAGCATAGATAGTTCTGTAATCCCAGGGGTTAAGCTTGTAGGATTTTAACATTGTTTTGTAACTTTTTTCGAATTCACCTAACTGGTTATAGGTAACTCCCAAATTTCTTGCTATAGAGGAACTTTGAGGATTGAGCTCTGCAGCTTTTTCAAGATATATTTTTGCAAGTCCATAATTACCAAGCTTAAAGTGGGAACATCCGTATGCTTCCATAGCTTCAGAATTGTCCTCTCCAAGGGTAAAAAAGAAATCCAGAGTTTTTAAGGCTTTTTTTGGCTCATTTAATTCTGTAAATGCAATACCTATTCTAAGGAGGGCTTCCGCATTGTCCGGTTCCTCAACAAGGATACTTTCCAGAAAGTTAATCGCTTTTTTATAGTCTGAGTCTGCGAGTAATTTATCAATATTATCCAGTTGTTCTTTTATATATTGCATCTGTTATAATATACAATCTAACATGTTATAAGTAAAGTAATTGAAAAATCAATATTGAAAATTTGATAATAATTTTATATAATATGCCTATGAAATTAAGACTTGGATCTATGTTATTACAATTAAAACTGACTGTACTATTTATGCTATTTGGTTTGCTAATAGGCTATTCATCATATTTTGTAACTTCTTTATCAAATACTAAAATGCTGGTTGATAAGTTTTTAAGTACTGATGAAAATCCTATATCTGATCTTAATAATAGACTTCCCAATGATTGGATGCTGAAGTTAGGGGATGTTAATGGAAAAGATGAAACCCGGGAAATCCTTCAGACCTTAATTCCAGGTGAGTTCAAAGACAGTATTGTTTTAGAATTTTTTTATAAAGATATAGCCGGTAATACCTGGTATTTGCTTAGAGATACTTCTGAACCAGGCCATGATGCTTTACCAGTTGATTGGAATACATCTTTTCAGCTTGAAGATATAATTACTAAAAGAATATCGGAATCTGATCATTCTTTTTTTAAGTTTGGTGAGAATCATATATTGTATATAAATATTACAAAACCTGGTGATAAAAATATCTATGCAGTTAGAATTAAGATTGATAGGGAAGGCTTACTTCATTTTTTGACCAAAGGTAGTGATTCCTGGTTGCTTTATACTGTGATTACTTTGGTTTTATCATTTATTTTAGGAGCTTTCTTTGCTAAATCAATTTCAACCCCAATCCGGAAGATATCTGACCTGGCTCTTGCTGTCTCCAAAGGTGACTTCAGCACCAGATTTAAATTAAAAAGACCGGATGATATCGGTGAATTATCCCGGACTTTAAATGTAATGGCAATAAATATAGAATCCAGAATTATAACTATTGAAACGATGAACAAAATAGACAAAGCTGTTAATTCTTCTCTATCAAGGGAGGTTTTGCTTGGAAAAGTAACAGAATTTATTTGTTCCCAATTTCCCGATTCGACGGTTTTTGTGATGGAGAGAGGTAATAAATCATATGACATACTTGCATCTGCTCCTGCAAACTTAATATTTCAAAAAGAAAAATTTCTATTCAGTGAATTACCGGAAAAATATTCTTTAAGCGATCGCAGTATATTTAGATTTAATAAGGATGATGTTCTTTTTTTACAAAAATATTTTCCAGCTGATAAGATTGTAAATTCTGGTATTAGTATCCCTCTTATTCAATCAGAAAAATTGGTTGGTGTTCTTGTTGTAGTAAAAGAGAAATTTTCAGATAGAGATGTAGACTCTCTGGGTCTCCTTGCAGATCAGGTAAGTGTTGCTCTTTTAAGCATGAAAGAGGTTGAAGATAGAAAAGCCATGTATAATGCAATGCTTTTATCTTTAACCCGAAGTGTTGATACTAAATCCCGTTGGACTGCAGGGCATAGTGAACGAGTTACTAAACATGCTGTTGTTATTGCTGAAAAATTGGGACTTGATTCAGATACAACAGAAAAAATCCGTATTGCCTCTCTTCTTCATGATATTGGTAAGCTGGGTGTTTCGGAAGCAATACTCGATAAACCTGATAAGCTGACCGATGAGGAATTTGAAATAATAAGAAATCATCCAGCCATGGGAGAAGATATCATAAAAGATATTCCCCACTTTACCATGGTTAAATCTGTTGTTCGTCATCATCATGAAAAGTGGGACGGAACCGGATATCCAGATGGACTGAAAAAGGATTCTATACCTTTTGCAGCAAGAATAGTTGCAATAGCAGATGTATGGGATGCGATTACAGCAGACAGACCCTATCGTAAAGGTTTTACACATGCAAAAGCTCTGGAAATAATGAAATCGGAGAGGGGGAAACTTTTTGATCCCGGGTTATTGGATGTTTTTATACAGGACCAATAATCAGTTTTGGGTTACCTTCACGCTCTTCAAGAGTTAAACGCACTTTTGTGTTCCCAGCAAGTTTTACAGCATTCTTGTTACCCAATTCAAGGGTTCCCAGTCTGCATTCATTTTTTTGAATTACAGTAGCTGTAATAGATTCCGTTGTTGCCTTGTTAAAGTTAAACTCCAGTTTAACAGTAGCCTCAGTCATCATTAACCCCAAATCGAAACCATCGTTGGGGTTAATGACCAGTTCTTTTTCTGTAAAAGACTGATCAGTAAGAATTTGCAGTGCACCTGTTTGTTTTTTGATCATAATAAATACCTTAGTTTACCTAAGCAGGAAAATCAAGGGATTTACCCAAAAACCTTCCCCAATGCCTCAACTGTGGGCTCAATAGATTCAGGAACAGTTACAGCACCTTCCACAGAGGCCATATCCTTAAACCCTATACCAGTTAAAAGAACAATAACTTCTGCATTTTTGTCTATTTTACCTGCTTTTGCATCCTTTTTAAAAGCGGCCCAGGCACATGCGGCAGCAGGTTCTGCAAAAATACCTGCTTCTTTTCCAAGTTCGAGCTGTGCATTAAGAATTGCCTGATCTGTCACTTCTGTAGCCCATGCTGACGATTCATTTATATACCGAACAGCCATCCTTCCATTTGCAGGGCTTGCAACAGATATTGAGTCTGCTCTTGTACTTGCTTCAGGAATTGTATTTAGTTCACCTTTTTCCCATGCCTTACTTATTGCATTGCTTTTTTCAGACTGGGCGCAAACTATTTTTGGCAATTTTTCTATAAGTCCTGCTTCTTTCAGATCGTAAAAACCCTTAAAAACGCCAGAATAAATAACACCGTCTCCAACAGGAACGTAAACAACATCAGGAGCTTTTTTACCAAGTTGATTAAACAATTCTATGGATACTGTTTTTTTCCCTTCAACTGTCATGGGATTGTATGCTGTATTTCTATTAATACCACCGTATTTTTCAGTGTATTTAATTGAAAGGCCAAAAGCTGCATCGTAGTTATCCTTTATAGGAACAACTTTTGCCCCATATAAGGCAGACTGAAGTAATTTTGCCTTTGGTGCGGATTCGGGAACAAAAAGGACAATATCAAGACCATAAGCTGCCCCGGCACAAGCCATTGCAGAACCTGCATTACCTGTAGAGGCAAGAGCTATTGTCTTTTCCCCAAAATGTATTGCCTGAGCAGCAACAAGCTGGGATGCTCTGTCTTTAAATGACCCTGATGGGTTTGCTCCGTCATTTTTAATTTTAAGATTTTTAAAGCCTGTTTTTTCTATTAATCTTACCGGAGAATAGAGTGGGGTATTCCCTACAGGAAAAGTCGACTCTGTTGGAATTTTATATGGAAGAAAGTCCCCTGGTAAAACAGAATCTTTTGTTTTTAAAGATTTAAGGTAATTAACATCTATCTTTGTAATAAGATTACCTTTCTGCATTTTACCTTCTTCATTTTCAGAAATTTGAGCAGTTGAACATACAGGACATCTGTATATTATTTTGTCAGAAGAATATTCTTTTCCACAGTCACTGCATTCATATTTAAATTCCATGTTTGTCTCCCGTTTTTTCCCAAAAAAATGCGCTGTAGAGACGCCCAAATTGGGCGTCTGTACTGCGCAATGTTATCTGTAGAGACGTAGCGTAGAGACGCCCAAATTGGGCGTCTCTACGTCTCTACAGTATACCAACATCTTTGTTGAAATCATTTATTAAAGCATCAATTTTATCTGTTAAATCCTGAATGTTGGTCCAGTATTTTTTATCATACCACTGAGCATTAATCTCTTCGTATGTTTTGCCCTGCTGTTCTACCCATGTGTAGTATTTTAAGTTATGAACTCTTAATCTCTCATAATAACTAAGTTCAAGAGCATTATCAATTCCAATACCCATTAAGCTTCTGGCATAAACAGCTGCAGCATTTTCTGATGTAAACTTACCCTGGGCTTCATTCATTTCTTTTAATCTTGATGTATACATTTCTTCGGAGTCAGTTAGAACTGTTACAATTGCATCATCTTCGTCCATTTCATAGTACTTTGCCATCTTAATTGCTGACTGAACATTTGCAATACCTGAAATTCCCAAAAGAGGAAGTTTTTCAATAATTTCAGAACTTATACCCTTTGATTTAAGATATTCTTTACCTGCATCTTCATTAAACAGACGAAGAACATCCATGGAATCCTGGTCATCAATTGCAATTATCATATCTGTATTTCTTACATTATGAACCCATGGTACATGTTTATCTCCAATACCTTCAATCCTATGTCCGCCAAAACCATTGTTAAGAAGGGTTGGGCACTGTAATGCTTCCCCTGCAACCAGTTTAACTTCAGGGTATTTCTGTTTTAGATAATCTCCTGCACCAATTGTTCCTGCAGAACCAGTTGTTGAGCAATAACCCTTAAGCTGCTCACCTTTAATACCTTCCTGGTCAAGAAAATCTTCTATAGCTTTTCCTGTAACATTGTAGTGCCACAGGTAATTGCCAAATTCATCAAATTGGTTGAAAATAACAATATCATCACCTCTTTCCTCATCCAGTTCATGACATTTATCAAATATTTCTTTTACATTGGATTCACATCCCGGAGTTGCAATAACTTCTCCTGCAACTTTTTTTAACCAGTTAAAACGTTCGGCGCTCATTTCTTCAGGCAGTATAGCGATTGATTCGCATCCAAGGAGTACAGAGTTGTATGCTCCTCCTCTACAGTAGTTACCTGTAGAAGGCCATACAGCTTTTTGCTTAGTTGAATCAAAGCTTCCTGTTACAAGTGCAGGTGCCAGACATCCGTAGGTTGCTCCAACTTTATGTGAGCCTGTAGGGAAATATTTTCCAACAAGAGCAAATATTCTTGCTTTAACACCAGTTAGTTCTTTTGGAATCTCGATATAGTTAACATCACCATGAAGACCACCTTTTTCCTTTGGCTCATTTCTCCACGAAATCCTAAACAGGTTGGCTGCATCTACATCCCATAGACCTGTTTCTTTCAATCTGTCTTTAATTATTGCAGGAATTGTTGAAGGATCTTTCATTTGTGCAAATGTTGGATAAACAATACCCTTTTCTCTACATCGCTCAATATTCCTTTTTCTTACTTCTTCGTTAATCTTTAAATTAATCATTTCCTTACCTCTTTCTTCGAATATCTTTTAAAAGTAGTTTCATTAGTTGTTAATGGGACAGTATACTAAATTACGCTCATGCGCAATAAGCAATGGGATAAAAAACGCTAAATTTAAATAAAAAGTGAAAAAATTGCTTAAAACCTCATTATTTTATAAATTTGCTCTTGCAATGAGAGCCAAATAGTATATGATAGGAGAAAGGTAGAAGGGAGACAGGAGTAGGGAGAATGGAAGATTTAAGATCTTTCGATAGATTTCAATCTTCCTTCCTCTGCTATTCGGTCTCCTGTCTCCAATAATTGTATTAGCAATTTGTATAAATAAGAAATTAATAAAAGGGGTTAATATGGGTGATTTAATGCGTCCGGTTTCCTTTAAGGAACTGGTAAAAAGAATTTTTGATGAATATCAGGAAGGCGGATCAATTTTTGGTATTTATAAGGACCAGTTTTTTAAAAAAGAAAATAACAATAAGCTGAGAATTTTTGGTGAGAATTGTGAAACACCCCTTGGGCCTGCAGCTGGTCCTCATACTCAGTTAACTCAGAATATAATTGCTTCATACCTTACAGGTGGAAGATTCTTTGAATTGAAAACTGTTCAGATACTGGATACTCTTGAGGTTCCAAAACCCTGTATTGATGCTGAAGATGAATGTTTTAATACAGAATGGTCTACAGAATTTACCTTAACCAAAGCTTATGATGAATACCTGAAGGCCTGGTTTATACTTCACTTAATGGAAAAACTGTTTGACCTTAACAGTGGTTCAGAACGTTCTTTTATTTATAATATGAGTGTAGGGTATGATCTTGCAGGAATTAAAAATGAGAGGGTCCAGGCTTTTATTAACAATATGATGGATTCTTCTGCTAATGCGGTTTTTCAGGGATATATAGAAGAACTTCAGGCTATCATAGATGCGGATGGATTTCTTAAAGGTACTGATCTTGAGGGTCGGGTAGCTTCTTTAAAAACTTTACCTTCCTCGATTCCTTCAAAAATGTGTAATCAGCTTACCCTTTCCACGATGCACGGCTGTCCTCCAAAAGAAATTGAGGATATTTGTATGTATATGCTTACAGAGAAAAAGCTGAATACTTTTGTAAAACTCAATCCTACTCTTTTAGGTTTTGATAGAGTTCGTGAAATTCTTGACGGCCTTGGTTTCGATTATGTCGGGCTTTCCAGAGATGCTTTTTCGCATGATCTTCAGTATACAGATGCAGAGGGAATGCTGGAAAGACTAATTGCTACCTCCAAAAAGGAAAATCTTCAGTTTGGAGTTAAATTAACAAATACCCTGGGTTCCATAAATAATAAAGGTGTTCTTCCTGGTGATGAGATGTATATGTCAGGCAGGGCGTTATTTCCTCTTTCTATAAATCTTGCTGCGAAAATTTCCAGGAAGTTTAATGGTAATCTACCTATTTCATATTCCGGAGGAGCATCCAAATTTAATGCAGGTGATATTTTTGCAACTGGTATACGTCCTATTACTCTTGCTACAGACCTCCTCCAGCCTGGCGGTTATAACAGACTAAAAGATATTGCAGATCTTCTTGAAAAATCTTCCGCATGGAATATGGATAAAATTGATGTGGAAAAGCTGGAACGTCTTGCAGCTGAAGCTCTTAAAATGAAGTACACCGAAAAAGAGTGGAGAGGCAGTGATAAGGCCGAGGTGGATGAAGAACTTCCAATCTTTGACTGCTATGTAGCTCCATGTATAGTTGCATGCCCAATTAGTCAGGATATACCTGAGTATATTAAACTTGTTGGACAGAAAAGATATGCTGAGGCTGTAGAGCTTATTTATGAAAAAAATGCTCTTCCGTCAATTACAGGTCATATTTGTTCACACCAGTGTCAGTATAACTGCACCCGACTGGATTATGAAGGAACTGTCCAGATAAGGGAAATAAAGAAAATTGCTATTTTAAATGGTTTTGAAGAATACAGAAAAAACTGGAAAGTTCCC
>JALTGJ010000358.1 GCA_027077185.1 Spirochaetales bacterium
TTGTAGTAATTATTAAGTTTGTTTATACAATTTTTAATATGACAGAAGTTCTTCAGTATTTAAGCCTTGTTGGGGTAATAACCCTTCTTGTTGGTGAGTTTGCTGCTTTTAATCAGGGGAATATAAAGAGAGTTCTTGCCTATTCCAGTATAGGTCAGATTGGTTTAATACTCTTTGCCATGAGCTTAAACAGTGAAGCAGGTTTAAGTGCAGGAATGATGCAGATTATTAATCATACAGCTTCAAAGTCTATATTATTTCTTGTAGCAGGTTATATGATAAAGATGACAGGATCCTACCAATTTTCGGATTATCGGGGAATTGCAAAAAAAATGCCTGTCAGTTCGTTTCTATTTGTTCTCGGAGTGCTTTCTTTGGTCGGTGTACCACCATTCCTCGGATTTTTTAGTAAGTTGAATATTATTATTTCAGCCTTAAGTTCCGGAAATGTATTTAATACGGTAATGGTTTTTCTAATTCTTCTGGGTACAATTATTGAATCTGTATATTTCCTGAAAATCCTGCAGATATTCTATACTGGTAAGACAGATAAAGAAGGGGTTAAAGAAGCTCCTTTTGTTGCAGTTTTACCAATTGCTCTTTTTGCACTTGTTATTTTACTGGGATTTATTGTTCTTCCCGGAATAAAAGATTATGCAGGAAGTGCTGGAGCTGAATTGTTCACTAAAATCCAAATGGCACAGGTCTTTTAAGAGGAGGAACCATGTCGATAGTATCGAATTTATTATTGATTACACTTGCGGGTGTAGTTCTTAATGTGCTGTTTTATAAGTCAAAAATAGTACAAAAATATCTAAGTTTGCTTTTATTTGCTGCTTTGGGATATTATAGTTTTACAATGTATAATCAGGTTGGTAGTCATTTTAATCTGCCCTTTATAATTGCGGGACAGAGTATTGGCTTTACCATAACATGGTTAAATTATTATTTTGCAATCATGATAACGGGAATAACATTACTTACCGTTATTTTTTCCCTTAAATATATGGAAGGGAAGGAAGGATCAACCCATTATTACACAGTTTTGTTTCTAAAGACCTTTGGAATGCTGGGAGTTATTCTATCTTCTGATTTAATTACATTCTTTGTTTTCTGGGAAATTATGAGCTGGAGTACATTTGGTCTAATGTCTACCGGGGGAGAAAAAGCACCCAGGTCAGCATTCAAGTATTTTGTTTTTGCTGTTACTGCATCAATGATACTTATGGTTGGAGTTATTTTAACCTACAGTCTTTTAGGCTCATTTGATTTTGTAATAATAAAAGAACATATCTCGTTATTGTCTTTGCCAATGACAGGGTTTTTACTATCAATTTTCATAACGGCATTTGCTGTTGAATCTGCAGTGTTTCCTGTTCATTCATGGCTGCCTGATGGGTATTCAAATACCTTTACTACTTTTACTGCGTACCTATCCGGTATTTCCACCCGAATTGGAATTTATGGAATAATTCTTTTTCTCTTCGGTATTTTTGGTATGGAGACAGTTGATAAGCTTAGTATTATTGGTAAAATTAACTTCAGGTATGTTTTCGGTATTTTTGCCGCACTTACTATGATTGTCCCGACCTTTACTGCTTTATATCAGCATGATGCAAAAAAACTTATTGCATGGCACAGTGTTGGCCAGGGTGGATACATGCTTATAGGTTTGGCCAGTGGGAGTGCTCTTGGTATCGCCGGAGGTATGTTTCATGTTCTTAACCATATGGCATATGTTGTTTTAATAGTTTTTGCAATTGCAGCAGTAGAGCACCGTACTGGTACCACAAATTTAAATAAACTGGGCGGGCTTATAAAAAAGATGCCTGTTTCCTATCTGGCACTGCTTTTCGGAATAATTGGTCTTGCCGGGCTTCCTCCTATGAATGGTTTTGTTTCAAAATGGTTTATCTACAGGGCTCTTATTCTTGAGGGCTATCCCTTCCTTGCCATCGCCGCAGTCATAGGAACCATAGGTACAATACTTTCAGTCTATAAACTTATACATAATATGTTTTTAGGACAGCTTCCGGAGCGTTACAACGATATAAAAGAGGTCGGTTTTTCAATGCAGCTTCCTATGTGGATTCTTATGATAGTTGTACTTGGGCTTGGTGTTTACCCTGGTTTTGCTATGAGTCTGATAGCTAAGATACAGATTTCTATGGGGCTCGAAGCGGTGCCTTATTCCCTTCACGGGATTGCTGTAGGATCCGGTCAGCTTAATATGCTGGTTGTGTCTGCACTTTTTGTAGGTGGAATATTTGTAACCTGGATTATCTACCTTTTGGGAAGCAGACGAAAACATGTTGGCCAGTATAACAATTACGCTGGTGGACATTTTCTTAACAAGGATGTTGCATATAATTTTAATTATGAATTTTATGCTGCCATGGAACATGTTATTGATCCCTACAGGAAAAAAATTATTGAACGGACAGAACGTGGAATTGCCGGTATAACTGATGCTGTATCTGAATATGTAAGAAGAATATACACGGGTATGATTAACACTTATGCCATATATGTATTAACCGCTTTTGTAATAACTATTATTTTACTTAAGGAACTAATATGAACACAGTACTATGGATAATAT
>JALTGJ010000359.1 GCA_027077185.1 Spirochaetales bacterium
TACTATAACTGTTAAGTATGATATTGATAATGATGGATTTAATGATACGAAGGCTATTTTTAAGAAGGGCAGGATTGTGTCATTTAGTTTTGATGGTAACAATGATAATAATGAAGATTATATTGTTGATATTGATATTCTGCCTGTAAGTTTAACGTTGAAAACCCCAGGACAGACTACAAGCTATTATTATAACAAATATCCCCATTTAGTTTCTGCAGCATTATCAAACGAGAATTTTATTACTGAATATCAGCTTATTCCCTACGAACTGGATATGGATATTATTCATTTACCGTCAAATATAATGGAAGGTATTCCTTCCATTAAAAAAAATGCTGTCATACCGGACAATTATCTAATATCAGTGTCTTCCACAAGAAAAACAATAACTAATAAAAAAAATAATAATATAACTGAATTTAAAGAGATAGATCCGGGCCAAAGTGTTGAAAGAGTTATTAACTCTAAAAATATAAAAGTACTCGAACGCTATTATAAAAATTCTATTCTGATAACTGCATACAAAGATTCTGATAACGATGGAGTATTTGATACAGTTTTTAAGTATTCAGATGGTAATTTGCAATCCATATCTTTTGATGGAAATAATAACGGAATTGCTGAATATATTCAAAACTTTGAAGACGGCTCAGTCAAAACATGGGATTTTAATGAGGATGGAATTATTGATTCAAGGGAAAGAATGCAGGATGGTGCTTTGATCAGGGAGATGTCGTCAAAATTTGATGGCGTTATGGACACTATAATTAATATAGACAGTGATAATAAATAGGTATGAAAAATATTATTTATATAATTACCGCATTTTTAATTGTTTCCTGTTCAAGTTTTTCCGTAAACAGCAATCCACAAAGCCTCGAAGAATTAACCATCGAGAAAATTAATAGTGCAATTGAAAAAGAGAATATTTCTATAGTGTTGGAAGATATCTCAATTTTGAAGCGCAGCGGAAGTGAGAAAAACATTATTGAATCAGATAAACTACGTATTCAGGCTTTAGTTCTGATTAATAAAATGTTTAAAAAGAAAATTGACAACAAAGAGTATCTTGAAGCTTCTGATTTATTTATTACAGCAGAACAATCCGATCTAAACCTGGATGGAGATTGGACTTACAATAATTTGATTCTTGCAGCAGTTTTAAAAGAGGATGATAGTAGAACTAATTCGCAAAAGTCTTATATTGTCAGGAATTATCTGGATATCAAATTACTTAATGATAATGATTTAGTAAGTATTTTTGAACTCATTGCCGGTGCAGGCGATAAAAGTTTGATTAGCGAAATTAGAAATACAGCAGAATCGCGTTCGATCGAACTTTCTTCAGACTTGATAACAGAAAATAAGGTAACTCTAAAAACAGACTATCTTAAAGGAACTGTTACAATCTGGGTAAACCGCGGTATGAAAATTGAAGGTGGCATTGGTATTCCGGATAGTGTAATAGGAAGTGGTTTTTTTATTGATAAGGAAGGATATCTATTAACTAATTATCATGTTATTGAGAGTGAAGTTGACCCTGAGTTTGAGGGCTTCTCACGTTTGTATATACGATTATGGGATAACCAGAATACCAAAATACCTGCTAAGGTGGTTGGTTGGGACAAAACATTCGATATTGCTCTTTTAAAAGTTGAGCTTGAACCGGAAACTGTATTTTCTTTTTCCAGGGGAAAGAAATATTTACCTGGAACACCCATAATAGCAATTGGCTCTCCAGGAGGTCTTGAAAATACAATTACTTCGGGGATAGTTAGTGCTTCCGGACGAAAATTCCTTCAGATGTGCGGTGTAATTCAGGTTGATGTTCCAATAAATCATGGGAATAGTGGTGGACCACTTATTGACAGTGATGGTGAGCTTGTTGGTGTTGTTTTTGCCGGTATTGAACAATTTGAGGGTATAAATTTTGCTATTCCCGGGGAATATATTTCTCAACTTATTCCATCTCTCTATTCCGGGGGAAGGGTTCATCATCCCTTTTTAGGATTAGCTGTTCAGGAAGTGGATAATGGTTTAAGAATTATTTATAAAACTCCTGAAAAATCAGGTTCTGTAATAGGTTTACAAAATAATGATGTAATTACAGGTTTAATGGGCGTGGAAGTAAAAAAAATTGAGGATGTAAATAAATTATTTCTAAAATTAAAACCTGGTATGGCAATCAAAATTAATTGGATTCGTGATGGGGTTGAGAATTCAGGTATTATTGCATTGGATAACAGACCTGATTTTCCGGTTCTTGAAGCCTCTAAAGTGGACTTAAAATATAAACTCATTGCTCCTGTTTTTGGTATGACAATAAATAGCATTTCTGAAAGTATTTTTGGTAATGATTATATGGTAACTGAAGTTTTTCCTGGTTCCATAGCTGATATAACAGGTCTTTCTATTAACGATCCTTTTAGTCTTAAAAAATGGGACGTACTTGAAGATCAAAAATTAATTATTATGCAAATAAAAATAAAAAAAAGGAAGGCAGGTTTTCTTGAAAGCGGAGTTCAGATGGGTGCTTATATGGGGACCACAAACTTTATCTAATAGACCGGAGTTGTAAATAATTGGAGAAAAAAATTAAAAAAAATCTGATTCTTATTGTTGAAGATGAAGTTCTTATTGCAGAAGATTTAATGCTAAGACTTAAAAAATTAGGATATGATACACTCCCTTATGTATCCGGAGGTATGAAGGCACTTAGCCTTTTAGAATCTAATTCAGTGGATCTTGTACTTATGGATATTCACATTAAAGGAGAGTTTGACGGAATAGAAACTGCTGAATTGATTAAAGAAAAATTTTCTACTCCCATTATTTACTTAACTTCACTTACTGATGATGTTACAATATCCAGGGCAAAGGAAACTACCCCATATGGATATTTGTCCAAAACCAGTAATTTAAATAATTTGTATACAACTATAGAAATGGCCATTCATCGAAACAGAATGGAAATACAGATAAAGGAAAAAGAAGAACTGTTATCTGTTACTTTAAAAAGTATTAGTGACGCTGTAATTGGAGCTGATCTTGAGGGAACTATAATAAGCTGGAATCAGGGAGCGGCGAATATTTTTGGTTATGAATTATACGAGGTTATTGGTAAAAATCTGTCAATACTTATTCCTTCATCACTACCAAATGAAATTCCTGAAAAGCTTGATGCTATTATCAGAGATGAAATCCTTGATCATTATGATACTGTAAGGCAAAATAAAAAAGGCAACCTTCTTAATATTTCTATTAAGATTTCCCCCATAAAAAACATTTATGGTAAATTGACAGGGATATCATTAATTGCAAATGATATAAGTGAAAAAAAAAGAATGGAAAGGGAAATCTTGAAAATTTCCGAAAATGAAAGCCGTAGAATTGGAATTGACCTTCACGATAATCTTGGACAGCATTTGACCGGACTAATGTTTCAGTTGAAAATTCTTGAAAATAGTTTACTTAAGAAAAGTATAGATCAGGAAGCAAAAATGGCTCATGACATTACAATGAGTACTAAAGAAGCTGTGGTTTTAACCAGAAATCTGGCGAAAAATTTAATAAATGTTAATATAGAAAGACAGGGATTATCGACTGCAATTGCAGAGCTGGTTTCTTTTTACACAGATCTTTATGATATTGAATTTTTTTATGAACAAAATGATACTATAGATCAGCAAGTAAATGATACTACAATAATTAATCAGCTTTATCATATTGTTCAGGAAAGTCTGACAAATTCTATAAAATACTCCAATGCATCAAAAATAGAAGTAATTCTAACTGTTGATGAGTTCGAAATATATATGAAAATATCTGATAATGGAAATGGAAATGTAGGCCAGGGGAAAGGGTTCGGTTTAAATATTTTAAAATACCGAACAAATGTAATTAATGGTAATATTTCAATTATCGGTAATATAAATAAAGGGACAGTAATAGAATGCCGGGTGCCAATACTGGTAAAATGAGGATTTTGTGGAAAAAACAATAGTTGTAGTTGAGGATCATCCCATTGTTAGAAAAGGGATGGTTCAACTAATTAACTGTGAAGATGATTTGTGCAGCGTTGGTGAAGCTGATTCAATTATTTCAGCACATGAGATAATAAAAAAAAGCAAACCAAACCTTGTTCTTATAGATCTTTCCTTAAATGGGAGCAGCGGTCTGGAGTTAATTAAAGATTTATCACACAGTTATCCCGATATCCTGACAATTGCTGTTTCCCTGCATGATGAAAACGTTTATGCTGAAAGAGTATTACGAGCTGGAGCCAGGGGATATATAATGAAAAGTGAAGCTACAGAAAGTATTCTTGCAGCCATTCGTCTTGTTCTGGACGGGGGTATTTATTTAAGTCCCCCTATGCAGACAAAAATGTTAAATAAAATTACAGGTGGTAAGGATAGCTCTGTTATGTCACTTGATCTTTTAAGTGACAGAGAATTTGAGGTCTTTGAGATGATAGGCCTGGGTAAGTCAACAAAGGAAATTGCAAAAGATCTAAATCTTAGTATTAAAACTATAGAAACATACAAGTCGCATATTAAAGTTAAACTGAACAATAGTAGCTCCACAGAACTACTGCAAAGTGCAATAGAATGGAAAATAAAAAGTAGATAATCCAAATTTTTTTGGGGGGACTATGATTAGTATATTAATAGTTGAAGACGAAGCTGTGGTTGCTCTTGACCTTAAAAATAATCTTGAAAGAATAGGGTATTCTGTTATTGCTACCGTACCTACAGGAGAAGAAGTCCTTGAGAAATTAAAGATGCAAAAGGCAGATTTAATTATTCTGGATATAAAACTCCGTGGTAAATTGGACGGTATAGAAACAGCAGCCTTAATAAACAAAGAATACGGTATTCCTTTTATTATTCTTTCTGCTTATTCTGATGATGGAATTATTGAACGTGCTAAGCATGTAGAACCCTATGGATATATTATAAAGCCATTCGGTATTAATAATTTAAGAGCTTCAATTGAAATGGCTATGCACAGGGCAAAAATGAAAACTGAACTGGTAAAGCTTGAAGCGCAGCTGCGTCAATCTGAGAAAATGAAAGCTGTAGGTACCCTGGCCGGAGGGATAGCCCATGATTTTAACAATATATTAACTGTTATTCTTGGTTATACAACTTTAGCAGATGAAAAAATTTTACATGGAGAAAATATTTCGACGGATATTGCCGGTATTAGAACTGCTGCTCTGCGTGCAAATTCTTTAACAAAACATTTACTGGCATTCAGCCGAAAACAAATTTTAAATCCGGAGTATGCTGAAGCGGATGATATTGTCGGAAATATTTATAAAATGGTAACCAGGGTTCTTCCTGAAAATATTTCTTTGAGTGTAATTACAAATGCAGAGAATCAGTTGGTATTTATTGACAGGGCACAGATTGAACAGGTTGTTCTTAATCTTATACTAAACTCAAAGGATGCTATGAAGAATGGAGGATCACTTGTTCTAAGTTCCCGAATTGTTTCCTTAAGCAAAGTCAGAATAGTAACAACAGGAACGATACCAAAGGGTACTTATGTTTCTATTTCCATAAAAGATGATGGTGTTGGTATATCCAAAGAAAATATGGAGCATATATTTGATCCTTTCTTTACAACTAAAGCTCTCCATGAGGGTACAGGATTAGGATTGTCTACTGTTTATGGAATAATAAAACAGAGTTCCGGCTATATTGATGTAAGTTCCAAAACAAATGAAGGAACAAAATTTACTATCTACCTTAAATCCTTTCCCAAAGGAGGGGATGAAGATATTCAGATTCAGGAGAGATCTACAAATAATTATCAGGGTACTGAAACTGTCTTTGTTGTAGAGGATGAAGATGAAATAAGAAAAATAATTATAAAAATGCTGAATTCAAATGGCTATCAGACTATTGAAGCCTCCAATCCTGGAGAGGCTTTATTAATTTGTGAGAATAAAAATCTAAAGTTTGATTTACTTATAACTGATGTATTTCTACCATTAATGAACGGACAGCAACTTTCAAAACGACTTATTAACCAGGGTAAAATATTTAAAACAGTATTTATTTCAGGATATGAAAATAAAATGGTTAAAAGTATGGGTGTAGATACCGGGACTGTTAATTTTTTGGCAAAACCATTCCAATGGGAGGAACTTTTGTCTTTGGTGCGGCATACACTTGACGGTTAATTGGAATAGTAATATCTTCAACTTTTATAAATGAAAGAATCAGGAATAAAATATGAAAACAGATAAGAGCAGAATTCGAAATTTCTGTATTATTGCGCATATAGATCATGGTAAATCCACACTTGCTGACCGTTTTATTGAATTGGCGGGTCTTGTTGAAGGCCGGAATTTTAAAAATCAGCTGTTAGACAGTATGGATATCGAGCAGGAAAGAGGCATTACTATAAAATCACAGGCTGTTACTATTCCCTACAGGAATAAAAAAGGTGAAGATTTTATATTAAATCTTGTAGATACCCCGGGACATGTCGATTTTTCCTATGAGGTTTCCAGAGCTATTTCCTCTTGTGAAGGTGCTTTGCTACTTATAGACGCAAGTCAGGGTGTGGAAGCACAGACACTGGCTAATATGTACATGGCCATAGAGCATAATCTGGAAATAATACCTGTAATTAATAAAATAGACCTTCCAAGTGCAAATATTGAACTGGTTAAACATCAGATTGATCATGAGCTTGGGCTGGATATGGATATTGCTGTACAGGTTTCTGCAAAAACCGGTCAGGGTGTTGAGAACCTTCTTGAGGCTCTTGTGGAGTATATCCCGCCACCTGTAGGTGAACATACAAAACCTTTAAAGGCTTTGATTTTTGATTCCCATTATGATCCCTATAGAGGGGTGGTAATACATGTACGCGTTTTTGAAGGAACTGTTTCTGCAGGTGATACAATTAGACTATTTTTCAATAATTCAAGCTATAAAGTTGAAGAAACGGGAATTTTTGAAATAGGTTTACATAAAAAAAATAGTTTATATGCCGGAGAAGTTGGTTACCTTATAGCAGGTATTAAAGTTATTTCAGATATTCGCGTTGGGGATACAGTAACCCTGGATAATGCACCCTGTGAAAAAGCTCTTGTTGGTTTTAAAGAAGTTAAACCCGTGGTGTTTTCATCTATATACCCGGTAAATGCAGATGATTATTCAGAACTTCTCTCCGGTATAGAACGACTCAAATTAAATGATGCTTCTCTTGTGTATGAAAAAGACTCTTCCATTGCATTGGGCTTTGGATTCCGTTGCGGCTTTCTTGGGCTTTTACATCTTGAAGTAGTTCAGGAAAGACTTGAGAGAGAATTTAACCTGTCTATAGTTTTTACCTCTCCCTCCGTACGGTATCATATTTTTCTGAATAACGGTGAAGAATTGAATATCGATAATCCTCTGGAATATCCTGATCCAATGCAGATAGATTACGCTGAAGAACCCTATATTACTGCTTCACTTATTACTCCTGTTGAATTTGTTGGAAATATAATTAACCTCTGCCTTCAGAAAAGGGGAGTTCAGGAGAATATGGAATACCTGGATGAAAAGAGAGTAGAACTTATATACGAGATGCCCCTGGCAGAAGTGCTGTTTGATTTTTACGATAAGTTGAAATCTATCAGCAGGGGCTATGCCTCTTTTGATTATGAACTTCATGGTTATAAGCAGACGGATCTTGTAAGGCTTGATATTCTTGTTAATGGTCAGGTTGTTGATGCACTATCCCAGCTTATATTCAGAGACTCAGCAGTAG
>JALTGJ010000360.1 GCA_027077185.1 Spirochaetales bacterium
GAGAAAATATGAACTTATTTTAGGATTATCTGCAAAAAAATCAGATTTGGGATTAACTCTTAAACATACAGAAAATATATATAAAACCAATAGTAATCTATTAAGAATAAAAATAAATACAGAGCTCGGCAAAGGTGTTTTTTATTCCAGCCTGGAACTTGGAAATGAATGGAAAGTTGAGAATTTTAAACTGGGTATTAAAACAAAATTTTAAAAATTATTTTATCTACATTCTTTCAAGAAAAGGAATTCCCACAAGATAAAATGCATTTTTTAATACCTGCAGAACAGCTTTTACCAATTGGACTCTACTTACAACAATATTTTTATCGGGGTCACTTAAAATAGATATATCATGATAATATCTACTAAAGGACTTGGATAAATCGTATAAATAGGCAGTTATTATCGAAGGATTCATACCCTTACCAGCATCAGAAACAATTTCAGAAAAAGACATTAAAAGTTTTATGAGCTCTCTTTCCTGATCAGTTCCCAAAAGATCCGCTCTAAAAACACCTCCGCGAAAATCATCCTTCCTGTCTTCATATTTTCGCAGCATACTGCTTATTCTTGCACCCATATATTGCAGATATGGACCAGTATTACCGGAAAAGGATATTGATTCTGAGGGATTGAAAATCATATCTTTTGAAGGTGATATTTGCAGTAAAAAGTAATTAAGAGCTGCTAAAGCAACAGATTCAGCTGTATGCTGAAGATCTCCAACCTCAGAAACTCTCTCTTTAGCCACAATTTCATCCTTTGCTATGTTCGTAAGTTCATCTACAAGATCATCAGCATCGACAACAGTCCCTTCCCTGGACTTCATTTTACCATCAGGAAGGTTTACCATTCCGTATGATAAATGATGAAGATCAGAAGCCCAGTTAAACCCGAGTTTTTGCAGAATATAGAACAATACCTGAAAATGATACTGCTGTTCTGAACCAACTACATAGATAAGTTTATCAAAGCCCCAATCTCTATGTCTGGCAATAGCAGTACCAATGTCCTGAGTTAAATACAATGAGGTTCCATCACTTCTCAGGAGTACCTTTTTATCAAGATTTATTTCGGATAGATCGGCCCAAATGGATCCATCATCCTCTTTATAAAACACACCTGACTCAAAACCCTTAAGAACTTCTTCTCTTCCCTCTCTATAGGTTTTACTTTCAAAATAATACTTATCAAAAGATATACCGGTTTTTCTGTAAGTTTCCTTAATTCCCGATATAGTCCAGTTATTCATTTTCTCCCACAGCTCTCTTACGTCCTCTTTCCCTTCTTCCCATTCCTTAAGCATAATACGGGCTAAACTTTCAACTTCAGGATCTTCCTTTGACCAGGTATTAAACTTAACATAATAATTACCAACAAAGTGATCGCTTTTTAAACCGGTACTTTCCGGACTGGTATTCTCTCCAAAAGTCTTATATGCAAGCATAGACTTACAAATATGAACCCCTCTGTCATTAATTAAATTAACTTTTCGAACATTCGCACCATTTGCTTCCATAATTCTTGCAACACTCATTCCAATAGAATCATTTCGCAAATGCCCCAGATGAAGGGGCTTATTTGTGTTTGGACAGGAAAATTCAACCATAACTTTTTTATTAATGTAATCTTTTGTATGACCGTAAAGTTCCCTGGCCTCCAGAATACTATTAATTACTTTCACACTTTGTAATGTAAGATCAATTTTTACATTTATGTATGGTCCACTGGCATTTAATGATATACTGGATTTTTTATCATTTGTTTCCATATAAGATATTAAATCACCAGCAATCTGAACAGGACTTTTCCTGAATAACTTTGCCAAAGTAAAAAGAGGAAAAGCAATGTCTCCCATTTCTTTTTTTGGAGGTTTTTCTATATTAAGATCAATTTCTTCTCTTTTGATTGTTAAATTATTAATATCAGCAAGAGCAAAAAGGGCATCCTCTATTTTATTTTTCCATTTTATCTTAATTTCGTTCATTATATCTCTCCCTGGCTAAAGTGGACACAATAGTAAAATTTACCAATCAAAGCAAGTCCCTGGTAAAATACATATTTTCACAGTGAAGAAATATTTTTAGTTTTTTTCCAAATCATATAACTGATAAGAGATATTCCGGGCCTCATCAAGCTTAAACCTTATATCATTCAACTGAGTAAGAAGATTTTTATTTTCACCCTTTCCTATATAGCCTAAATTGGAAAGAGTATCATAAACTCCTCCCATTTCTCCCTGTACTATTCCAAAAATAACATCAATCAGCAGACCAAGAGCCTCATTAAAGGAAATAATTATTTTTTCAAATTCTTCATCAACATATTTAATAATCTTATCTGCAGTATTCTCTTCAGATTCTTCTCCGGAATCCTGACTCAATTTATCAATTTCGGAGAGATACTCACCATTTTCAGAAAGTTTACTGTTTAAAAGTTTTATTTTATCCATTGTTTCGGTTATAGTTCTGTATGATCTGTTATAATCCAGACGATTCTGCTCCTTATAAAACTGACCATCAATAAGAACAAGTTTTAGAGCTTTATTTAATTCTTTATAAAATATAGTATTCATAA
>JALTGJ010000361.1 GCA_027077185.1 Spirochaetales bacterium
CTTTTAAAGACCCTTACTCCTGTTAACTTCTTTATTCCTTCACCAGTTAACAGCGTCCGTACTTATATCAAATTATCTTGTTTACTGTCAAGCACTTCCATGCATTTTTAAGTATAATTTAAATTTAATATAATGCAATCAGCAAGTAGAAAAACCACTGCTTAGCGAGATGTAATTTACATACTGAACCAAAAAATGTCAATAGAGATAGTTTTATTTTTCGTATATTTTTAATATATTCCGGAGACCCTTTATTACTCCCTTTACTTTCGGCCCTCTTTTTCAATCATCATTTCTTTTACTGCCAGATCCGAAATAACTTTTTCCAATTCGGGGAAAATATTCTTAATTTCAGCTGTACGTAAAGATACAGATGTCCGACCTCTATTAACCAACAAAGCATAAATTTCTCTGCCAAGATCCAGATAGAGAAGATTTTTTTTCTTTTTAAGTTCTTTAATTTCAGTAATCAAGACTGTCTGTTCACCAATTGAAAGAGCCTGATTTTTTGCCCTGCCCAATAATTGCTTTGATTGATCAATTCCCTTATTTAAGCCTTTGCTGACTTTTTTCTTCCAATCCATAAATATTCCTTTTATCAGATTATTCTTTACTATTACTAAGTTATATCCCGATAAGTAGAATTACAAGACTAAAAATATAAATTTAACATATCCAAAAGGATAAAATGGATAAAAACAATCTAAAATACACCAGATGTTCCAACTGTGGTAAGTTTTTTATAAATACAGAAAAAAATCCTTCTATATTTTGTTCACCGGAATGCAGCACTTATTACAAAACATGTTTAAACTGTGGAAAATATTTTGTTTCAGAACGAAACAGCAACAAGATATTCTGTTCTTTTGAATGTGGAGCTAACCCTGAATATCAGGAAGTAACTGATCAGGATCTTCAGACTGACTCTTTTTCGAATCTATTAACGGAGCATCCTGCTCACCGGGAAGAGTATTCCCCTGATTAGCTAAAATAACACTTAAAATCTTATCTCTATCAAGTAAATCGGGATACTCTTTCAGTTCCTTAATTCTGTCTGAATTTGAATACCCCTTTTGAAGAGCAGATTCCAGAACCAGAAGACCATTTTCATAATCCTCGATTGATGTTAGTAGAATAAAAGCTTTTTCAAATAAATAGGAGGGATCCGGATTTAAACTTATTAAATTATCATAAAGAGAAACAACCTTTTTAAAATCATGTTTAAGTTCCAAAGCATCAATAAAAGCCAATAAATTTTTCTCAAATTTTGGATTTATTTTATAAGCTGATTCAAACCAGCTTAAACCTGAAGATACACCTAATTCTCTTTCTGCAACCCCCATATTGTAGAGGGAATTTTCATCTGCACCACCGATATCTTCCAGCTGAACCAGATAAGGATATGCATCGCTGTACTTTTTCTCATTCATTAAAAGAATGGAAATATTATTAAGTACATCCCTATTATCAATATCTATTTTAAGAACGTTTTTGTAAATTCCAATTGCATTAAAAACATCTCCATTTTTATAATATCCCCATGCAAGAACCTTTAAAACAAGAGTATTCTCAGGGTCTTTTTTTAGAAGAGATTTAAGACTGCGTATACCCTTTTTATATTCACCGGAAAGAATTTGTACCATACCCAGATTGTATGCTGCATTATAAAAAGAAGGATCAATTTGTACAGCTCTGGCAAGAACAAGTTCAGAGTCTTTAAGCTTTCCAAGATCCCTATATGAATTCCCAAGATTATAATAGGCCTTAACAAGTTCATCTTTATATTGAATTGATGTACATGAATTAAATACAGAAAAAATCAGAACTGAGACCAGTAAGATAATTATTTTTTTTTGATTAAACACAAAACCTACCCCAGGACAGTTTCTTCAATCTTTTTAAGCTGAGCACGGTAAAGAGAAGTAATATTGGTGCCATAATCCGCAATAAGCTGAATAATATTTCGGGGATATGCTTTTTCGTCTTCACCGTTTAACCGGTCACCAGCATCTCCAAGACCAGGAACAATATATGCAAGATCGTTCAAAACAGGATCCATCCATAATGTATAGATTTCAACATTTTTTATAGCCCTGATAACCCTTAGAGACCCTTTCAGTGCGGATATAACATTAAAGCACTTGATAGAATTAGGCTTTACACCCTGATCAAGAATATATTTCAAATTTGTTACCAGACTCCCACCTGTTGCACTCATAGGATCTGCAAAAATTAAATCCTTACCATTTAATTCTTTAAGATTATAAAAGGACTTATCCAGATCAAGAACATACTCCATATTATATTCTTTTTTGGAATCATCTCTCTTTATCTTAAAAAGAGCAAAAGGAGTAACATAATTTGATGAAGAATATTCCTCTATCTCCTTACTCATAATCATAGAAGGTAAAAGAGCTCCCCTCAGCATAACACACATAACAGTATTTTCTACAAGATGATCAACATCAGGTATTTTATGTACCGCATAATTCTGATTGGGATATGTTACAGGAGTATCTATAATTAGATAATTTTTTTCTCCGGGCTTGCTCTTCTCGCCGAAAGCCAGATTAAACAGAAGCTCGTAAGCTCTCTGAATATAATAAACAAACTCCTGGTGATGTGTTTTTTTATTTCTTAATTTTGCAATTAACCTTGATGCTTCACCATGATTTTCCACTGGGGTATCGAAGGGGTATACATGAAGATGCTCCTCTTTAGATACAATATCCTGCATTATTTGTCCCATGGTATCGTAAAGACTTATTAAGCGTTTTTTTTCCTTTTTCAACCTTTCCTCATTATGAGAAGAAGACAGTATTTCAAAAGAAACCGTAGCTTCTGCATAAAAATCATCCAGTTGTTTTATATTGGCCCTGTCACTGGAAGTAAGATATCCGTCAAGATCTTCAGCTTTTAAAATAATTTTATTCATTTTCCTACCTTATAGGGAGACCAAAAGATCCTCCCAGTGTAAAACTATTAATTCCTGTATCAAAAACATCCATTAAAGTAGCATCGAAAACTAATTTGTATCTGGTGTTTGGAAGCAGTTCAACTCTTAGACCTGTATTAAAGGCGCCACGAAAAGAAGCATTTGTAATCACAGAATCTACACTGTAGGAATAATTGCTAAATTCACTTATCCATTTAAGATAACCATGAAAAACACTGGGAAAAAGACTAAGATCAAACCCCATTGAAAAATCAACTCTATTATCCCATCCTTCATTAATATTAAAAGTTTTACCAAAAACAAGAGTTGTAAGTGCAGGGATATCCATAAAGTTCCCGGAATAGGTCGAAGCAAGATAAATTTGTCCATATTGTGGAGAGGCTGCAGATCCGGGATCAATAATCTGAAAGTTCCCACCAATAGCCATACCGGAATCTCCACTGTTGTACATCTGATATTTCCCAAAAATAAGTATATCTGTATTATTTTCTCCTTGCTGCAAATCCATTGTTATCCCGGTTTCAAAAACATTGAACATAGTTAAAACAGCGTTTACAATACTTTCATTTTCTCCAAAACCACGATCAGTAGAAAAGTGATACCCAAAATCCAGTCCCAAATCTGCCGAGCCCTCCCAGGCTACCATACCTGAAGGAGTTGTAATAAGACCGGTTGTTCCCCCCAGGCTAAGCCCTTTAATACTTTGAGAAAACAGAGGTGTAATTGAAAATGTAATTATGGCCATTATTAGTATTACAATTAGTTTTTTATTCATTTTATCCTCATTTAAAATTAGAATATTTTGAATTATACAGCAGTTCAGGACAAAAAAAAAGCCTTTGTCAAAAAAAGCTTTTTTTGACAAAGGCTACATCTCCTAGGGGAGTCGAACCCCTGTTGCCGGGATGAAAACCCGGTGTCCTAACCACTAGACGAAGGAGACGTAAGCAAACTGAGCCGCACAGGATTCGAACCTGTGACCCACGCCTTAAAAGGGCGTTGCTCTACCAACTGAGCTAGCGGCCCGATGACAAACAACTTCAAAACCAGAATGGTTGTTGTTTTGTTTAGGTTACTGTAAAACCGGGTACGATGGACTATACAAAACAGCCTCCAAAATGTCAATAGAGCTACTTAATTTTTACGTAGTGTCACATTAAATTCTAAATTCAAATCCCAGCTGAATATTATAAACCGGCTGAAGTCCGGGCTCTGTAGAACGCTCTGTCCCGAACATTGCCAGATTCATTTTAAAATAATAAAGATCAAGTCCAAGACCTGCAGATAGCAGCCCCTGATAAAATCCTGCTCTTATATCAAGAATACTCAACATGGATATCTGTGTTCCGAAGCCAATATGAAGAAGGGGATTAATTGTTAATTCCGGATACAACCAAAAATCAAGTATGTCATAATAATCCAGGTAAATATTTAAATCACTGATAAATATATTTTTTGATTCAAGATCAGGGGAATACATAAAACCTAAATCCAGAGAAAAAGGGACAATACCGTACAAACTCTGAGTAGGAGTTGCCCCGGCAGAAAAGTCGTTAATATTAGTATATACATTATGAAGAGAAGGAGAATAAACATCCCGACCCACAAGACCAAAAGTCAGCATTTTTTTATAGGTATATCTAAAACCAAGATCAACCCCTATACCAGTAATAAAAGTAAAAGGTGCTGTCATAAGTGTGGATAACCCAATATTCATTACATTCAATGCAGATTCCTCAAAGGCCACCCCTCCTTTAAAGGTTCCCTTTAAAAGCATACCCGCATCAAGCTGATTGACTTCAGGCAAAGGAAGAGGAATCCTCATTGCATAACCACCGGCTAATACTAATTCGGAACCCATATCCGCTTTTACTGTCAGGGGACCGCTGGAAGAGATAGTAGAATAGGAATTACTGTAAATTCCAAAACCAAGTCCTTCACCAACATACCCAAAAGATATTGGCCCAAGCAAATCCATTCCTGCATAGATTCCCTGAAGTAAACCCGGCAGAGCAGCCATATCATTTGTAATTAATAAATTGGCAATATCAAACACCGGCCCTTTCAGCCCCATTGTTATTTCTGCAATACTAAACTCAGGTTTAGTAGTATAAAAGCCTGCAGGGTTATTCATTAAACTGGAAAAACCACTGTTCATAGTTGTATGGGGACCGCCGAGGGCAGATGCAGCAGGAGAAATTATTGTTATGGGTTGCTCGAAGATGTCTGCTGCGGAGAGAGAAAAAGAGAATATAAAAAATGAAAAATGAAAAACTAATAATAAGACAAAATATTTTTTATTCTTCATGAAAACTCCTGTATAGATTTTAATCTTCAAAGGCTACTATTAACAACACCATAATCTGTGATATTTCCACCACCATTGGTTATAAAAGTATTAGCCTGAACTAAAGTAGCAAAACCGGTATCACCAGTTGTAAGGGGATCTCCTAAACTACTAAATCCACCAGCTTCATCAGCTGCTTTGGCCAATAAAATAAGACCAGTATTCAAATATTGTTCTGGAGATATTGCAGTAGAATCTATAGCTTCTGCCGCTACAACATGATCCGCAGATGCTGCAACCAATGTTAAATCTATAGAAGCAAGAACAGTTTCTACACTTGCTTCAAGATCATTAAGATCCAGATTCGCAATAGCATCTGTTATTCCAGAGCCACCAATTGCCAAATCAGCTGCAAGCAACTGTAAATCAACATTTCCAGGATCAGATGCAACAAGATTATCTATTACAGCATAAGCATCTGCCATTGCAGTCGTGTCCCCACTGGAGAGAATACTCTCAGCATAGGAAATTTGCTGAGCCGGGGGCAAAGTGGAGGGATCCCTCTGGGCCCATTCAAGAGCACTGTATGTAAAAATCTGCTGACAGGAGGTGTAAATAAATATAGATACAAGCACCAAAACAATTACCGATATTTTTTTCATATAAATTCCCCCTGCTCTTTATTTAGGTCGGCTAAACATTGCTATAACTATAATCTATCACCTATGGTGGAAAAATCAAGGGGTGGAATAAAAAAAGGCTGCTCTCCAGAGAAAGCAGCCCCGATATATTCAACAATTTTAATTAGAATCTAATTGCAACTTCCAGAGACATTCCACTATTTGGATCAACACCTGCATATTCACCCATTTCCCGTGTAAAATATGCCATATTAACATCTAAAAACAACAGCTTAGCTCCAATTCCCGCAGTAATATAACCCTGGTTAATTCCGGCTCTTACTTTTAGAAACTTAAGAACCTTAATTTCTGTTCCGGCATGGAGTTCTGTCCAGAAAGAAGGTGTATTATTAGGATCTGCATACAGAACATGCTGATAATCTATATTGAATGTAGGATCAATTAGCCATTTAAGCATTCCGAAATCCGGATGAAAGCCTATTCCTGTATTTATTGACATTGGTATTCTGTAGTCATCACTTACAGGAACAGCAGCAACAGATTCATTCATATAATCACTCGCCAATTTAGATGCATAGGTAAATTTAGTGCCCCCAACATCTCTAACCGACAGACCAAAAGACAGAGGCCCCAGATCTACAATTGTACCAAGATCAATTGCAAGAGCATCTCCTTCCAGAACAGGTATATCACTATTCTCTATATCCATTAAATCGATAATACCAACGTTCTCCATCTTAATTCTGTGCATATATCTAAGATCACCACCTAGATGTATAGACAAGGGTCCAAGTTTAGGATTAAAAGACAGACCGGCTATTGCCGATGCGGTTCCAGCAACATCAACTTCTGTACCAAGTGCAGTTTTTCCCCTGCCGTAGCTGTCAGCATCCACAATTATTGCAAGACCAAGGCCCTTACCTACAATTGCAATACCTGTATTAGCATTGGCACCAGCACCATTATCTACAATTATATCGCTTAATAACTTTACTGCAGAAGTTGGATCATTAAATGCTTTAATAAATCCATCTATATTAGACTGATTAGGAGCGAAATAGGGGTTCAGACTTGCAGACAACAGAGTAAAAGATCCATCTGCCTTCGAAAACCCTGCAGGATTTGTAAAAAGAGCACCATAACCATGAGCTGATGAAGTAAATGCGTTACCTCTGGCAACTACATCCGGCAGAACCGGTGCAAAAAGAGGGTCATCCAGAATTGTCTGCCCAAACGAAAAACCTGTAAAAATTAATGTAATTAAAAATATTAGAGTTATTTTTTTCATTGTCTACCTCCTACAGTGCCAGACCGGAAAAGGTCAATATCTGTTCCAGTTCACCAGCAAATGTTGCTGCACTTGTTGGGTCAAATGGATTTTCGGCAACAGTCAATGGTGTACCATTCTGTATTGCACTAAGAATTGCATTATCATTATTGACATCATCCCTAATACTGCCAACAACAAGAGCAACTACTGCTAGCTGTGCCATATCCCCAACTTCCCCACTTGTCATTCCAGGATCGTTTCCAGCTAATGTTGGAGCCAAATTGGCATAAGCTGCTGCAGCATTATCCAAATCAGTAAGAATACTTTGAAGTCCGACCAGATCCAGATCCGCAGGGAAAATAGTTGAAACTAAGGTATTAGGATCTATGGTTCCACCTGCAGCAAGGGCATCGGAAACTGCACCAACGACTCCATTGACTACAGAAGATGTTACAGGATCACTGGTAATAATTATTTCCCCAGCAAGAACAGCTGCCTGCTGACCTGTTTGAGTATCTGGAGAAGTAGTATAAATAGTCTCCAGATTTGTAACAATTGCATCCACCTGTACAGTTGTAACA
>JALTGJ010000362.1 GCA_027077185.1 Spirochaetales bacterium
ATCTATACCTTTGTTTATTTACATTAGTATTATGAAAACAGATATATTAGTTGTAGGAACAGGAACAAGCGGGTATACCGCAGCATATGGTTTAAAAAAAGCAGGAAAATCAGTACTTATTGCAGATAGTAGAAAATTTGGCGGTACATGTGCAAAAAGAGGCTGTCAACCTAAAAAGTATTTGGTTGAAAATGCTGAAATTGTTCATCTTTCACAATCATTGGAAGGGAAGGGTATAAAAAAAGCTGCTGAAGTAGACTGGAAGGTTTTAATGAATTTAAAAAGAGAATTTACTGAAAATGTTTCAGAAGAATCTGAAGCAGGTTTTGTTGATGCTGGAATAGAAGTTTTACATGGTAGTGTAAAATTTACAGGGTCAAATAGTGTTTTAGCAGGTGATGTAAAAGTAGAGGCTGATAAAATAATACTTGCCACCGGATCTGTTCCAGCAGCTCTAAATATAGAGGGTGAAGACTTAAGTGTAGACAGTGAATATTTTCTCGATATGGATATTATGCCAAAGAGGGTAATATTTGTTGGTGGTGGATATATTTCATTTGAATTGGCTGGAGTTGCCCACATGGCAGGGGCAGAAACTACAATTCTTCACCGTTCGGCACAGCCTCTAAAACAATTTGACTCCGATCTTGTCGATACTCTGGTAAAATCAATGGTGAATAACGGTTTATCAGTTCTTGTAAATCATCCTGTAGTAAAAATTGAACAAACAGGTTCTGAGTTGAAAGTTACCGCCGGGGGTAAGAGCTTTTATGCTGATCTTGTAGTAAATGCAAGTGGAAGGGTTCCTAATCTGAAAATTCTTAACCTTGGTAATGGGAATGTAAATTCCGGACCAAAAGGGATTGAAGTAAATAAGTATCTTCAGTCAAGTTCAAATCCAAATGTCTATGCAATTGGAGATTGTGCTGCATCCGGACCAAACTTAGCTACTGTTGCAGATATGCAAGCAGAAATTGTTGTAAAAAATATTCTAAGTGGTTTGAACCTTTCTCCTGACTATTCAAATATTCCAAGTGCTGTTTTTTCGATGCCCCCTATGGCAGGGGTTGGTATTTCTGAAAAAGAAGCAAAATCCAGAGGATTGGATGTCAGAATTAATATTATAGACCAGAGTACTTATCCCTCATCGAAGAGAATTGGGCAGAAGTCTGCTTTATGTAAAATAATAATTGAAAATAAAACAGGAAAAATTCTTGGTGTTCATATACTTGGCCATAATTCACCTGAAGTTATAAATATGTTTGCATTGGCTGTGAAATTTGGACACACAATTATGGATTTAAAGAAAATCCTCTGGGCCTATCCCACTCACGGTTCAGATATGAAATACTGTTTGCAGTAAATATTTTACCGTAGAGCCGCTTTCAAATAACTAACTGATTTCCCTCTGTAATAATCCTGCTGCCGCAGCTCCTAATACAGGGGCATTATCTATATGGCAGAACTCTATGTATCTGTTTTTTGTGTCCTCCAGGTATTGCTTTAAATAAAATTCGGTACGAAATTTTAGATTTCTTGTTTTGTAATATGTTGTACCGTCTGCAGCAATGCATACAGGTCGTGCAGGATTATTACCTTTTCCAGTTTTTAAGACCACTGCAGAAAGCTGAGCAGCAGTTAGTTTTGCAGCCCTTTCAATAAGCTGATCCATAAGTGTAAAAAGAATAATTTTATCAGAATCTGTTTGGCATATTTTATTAAGAGAATTTTCGGGATTATCTGGATTGTTTAGAAAATTATCCATATCATGGGGATTGAGTAAGGAAAATTTAAATATATCTGTCTTAAATTTATCAGAAAATAAACCATCTGCTGCAGCTTTCTTTAATACCATCAGAGCCAGGGGACCCTGATATGCACCTGAAATCATTTTTTCAAATACACCTTCTTCCGGTTTATCTGTACTTGCTCGAAATTCAGAATCCAGGATTCCTCCTGGATAAACATTAAACTGACCGCTTTCCATATTAATGGCCTGGCTTAAATGCTTGTCTAAATTGTTAATTTTTTTAATATTTGAATTTTTTTCTATATAACTGCAGTTTGTTCCGGTTCCAAGAATAAATCCTATATAGGAATCGTAATTTTTCTTTTGTGATTTACCTGCAAGAAGAGTTGCCACTGTGTCATTTAGTATTACAATTTTTTTATTTTTATTGAATCCTTTTTTGTTAAGTGCATAAAGCAGGTTTTCTCCAATAATACTGCCTTCTACCTCAGGGGCCTTAACTTCTTTTACAAAGTGTATCAGTTTCCCGTCTCCATTGGGAAAAATTTCTGTTGGATATGAAAAACAAAAACCAATACTATCGCTGTCATTAACCGATTCCTTTATAAAATCAGCAATCCGGTTAAAAAAATCATCTTTACCCACATTCCCTTCATTCTCTGTCCCGGGCATTTTAAATTTTCTGAATTTGCTTATTTCTGTTATTCCATTTTTTTTAAATATTACAGTTGCAACTCTGAAATTTGTTCCTCCGGCATCCAGAACAATAACAGGTTTGGTCAATGGTATTTCTTTCTCAGTTTTAATGTATGTGGGAATCATCATTAAGG
>JALTGJ010000363.1 GCA_027077185.1 Spirochaetales bacterium
AACACTACACAACAGCAGGAGTATATAATGGAGTGGAGAGCAAGCCATATATTAATAAAGGAACGGGGACAGGCACAGGAACTATTACGAAAAGTTAAACAGGGCGCAAGGTTTGAAACCCTGGCAAGAGATTACTCTTCCTGTCCAAGCAAATCAAAGGGAGGAGACCTGGGATGGTTTGGAGAAGGTAAAATGGTTCCCCAGTTTGAGGCAGCTGTCAAAAGAATGGGAGTAGGATCTATTAGCGAACTGGTTCAAACCCAGTTTGGGTTTCATATAATAAAGCTGACCGGGAGGAAGTAACTTTCGAAAGAAGATCATGATCTTGTTGTTGCGGTACTCAGAGAATACTTAAAACAGATTTAAATCTTATTCAGCTCTTTCTTAATGCTTTTCCAGGCAGGAAGGACACGATCCATATGTGCTTTAAAAGGTTTCCCATGTCCCCTTTCCAACAGGTGAACCATTTCATGGACAACAACATATTCCAGACAGGATTCTGATTTTTCTGCAAGCTTAAGACTGAGCCAAATTCTTTTATCCCTGGTATTACAGCTGCCCCATCTTGTTTTCATATTTTTCACACCCCAATCCAAAGGAGTTTCTCCAATTTGGGGGGTCCATTTTTTTATCAGTACTGGGATTTGCTGTTTTAAATATGACCTATACCATTCATTCATAGTCTTTTTACGTTTTTCCAGGGTACTGCCGCGTCTCACACTAATTACTATTGTATCATTATCCAGGAAAACAAATGGTTTCTTCTCTTCAATTCTTACTTCCAGTATATAAAGTTTCCCTCTAAAATAATGGGATTCACCGGATTCGTATTTATGTGCTGGAAGTGATACTTTATCCTGAATTTTTTTCTGATGCTTTTTTATCCAGTTAATCCTGGATTCGACAAATTCTTCTATGACCTTGTTTCCCGTTCTTAGGGGTGAAGTAACTTTTACACTTCCATCCAAAGTAGAAACAGATAATCTAAGATATTTAACTTTTTTTCTAATAACCAGTATTTTAATATCACCAGGTATTATTGAATAGTTTTCTTTTTTCTTTTTGTTTTTCAGCTTCAAAATGATACGGATCCTTTAATAATACAAAGCAAAAAGTTAAATTATTCTTAACCGATATCCCATTCCCCATACTGTTTCCAGATAGGCAGGTTCAGAAGGGTTGTCTTCTATTTTTTCACGGATTTTTCTTACATGAACTGTTACAGTTGTAGTATCGCCAATAGTATCCTCTCCCCATATGCGATTAAATATTTCATCTTTACTAAATACCCTGTCAGGATAGAGCATAAAAAGATGCAGCATTTCAAACTCTTTTGATGTTAAAATAACTTCATTTTTATTTATATAAACCCTATGACTGTCAATGTCCAGTTTTAAATGTCGTACTATTATTTGATTTTGTCTTACAGATTTATTTTCACTTGTTAGTCTCTCATACCGCCTGATATGGGCCTTTACCCTTGCTACAAGTTCTCCCGGGCTGAATGGTTTTGTTATGTAATCATCTGCACCCAGTCCAAGACCACGAATTTTATCAACATCTTCTTTTCTTGCAGATATTATTAGTACAGGCACATCAGACTGTTTTCGTATTTCTCTGCAAATTTCAAAACCATTAAGTTCAGGCAGCATTAAATCGAGTAGAATAAGATTAAAATGTTTATTTATTGCTAATTCCAATCCTGTTTTCCCATTATCCGCATGCTCTATAGAAAATCCATCAATTTCAAGATAATCACAAATCAATCCGGCAATACTAATATCATCTTCAACAAGCAGTATATGGCTGCTCATAATATATCTCCTCTAGCAGCAGGGTTATTTGTTTCTGGCAAAAGAGGTAATTGTATAATAACAGATAATCCTTTACCCGGAGGACTTTCCGCTTTAATTGATCCATGATGCTGTTCTATAATCATACTGGCAATAGAAAGGCCAAGACCAGTACCTTTGGAATTCCTGTTTCGGGATTCATCTATCTGATAAAAATGTTCAAAAATAAAAGGGAGCTGCTGATAAGGAATACCCGTTCCGTTATCACTAACAATTATTTGCACTTGATTATCTATAAATTCCATTTCTACTGTAACCGTCACACTCTTACTACCTGCATAAATATGAGAATTCTGAACAATGTTGCTGATTACTCTAAATAATTCACCGGGATCTGCAGAAATAAAAGCTTTTTCGTTTATTGAGGTTTCAAAAATAATTTCCGGATAATCAACTGAAAGATCAGAAACTGCATTAAGAAGCCACTGTGATAATTCTAAAGAAACAGGTTTAAAAGGGAATTTATCCATTTCCAAACGGGAAAAAAGAAAAAGATCATCAATTAGATGATCCATCTGATGAGCTTTCTGATATATAGTATCAAGATAATGATTCTTCTTTTCTTCTGTGGTGGGTACCCCGTCTTTTAGGCCTTCAACATAACCTTTCAGAATAGTCAGAGGAGTTCTGAGATCGTGAGAAATAGAGGCAATAAGCTCTTTCCTATTTTCTTCATAGGATATCTGCTTGTCCAGAGAACCTTTAAGCCGTTCACGCATTTCATTAAATGTAGAAAAGACATTTCCCATTTCATCATTTGCTTTACATTCTATTGGATTATTCAGATTACCATCTCTAATTTGAACAGCTGCTTTTTCCAGCTCTTTTAGAGGCAGAATAATACTCCGGGAAACCATAATGGTTAGTGTCCCATTTGTAATAATTAGAATTATTGCGACACCAAGAATAAAAAATATGCCAATAGGAAAATATTGAGAAAAAATCTGCTGTGGGTCAATTAAATAATACAGAACACCATTGTGCTGTTCAGGAATTGTAAATTCCCAATGAAAAAGAACTACAGGCTCCATATGTTTTTTAAATCTATATTCAGAATTATTTTGACTGGCGACAGCCTCCAGGACTGCTTTGGAACTTATCCAGGATGATTTATACATTATATTTCCATCCTGAATAACTGCAACAGCACCTGGCAGGTTTAAATCAGTTTCTATATTTTTCATAAAACTTTCAGAGAAAAGTAGAGTTGGGGAATTAATTACAATTTTATTGAAATAAGTAAAAGTTCCGTTTTGTGTCAGTGGAAAGTGAGAATAACGGCTATTTGAGAAAGGACCGGAAGGATTAAAGTAATTTAAAAGACCACTTGTCAGCATAATCAGAACAAAAGGAACAAGCAGCATAGCTAAATAAGAAAATATTAGTCTTTTTTTTATTGTCATAAAACTTCCCTGTTACCCAATACTAACAGAAAAACCGGATCTTAAAAAGCCGATCCGGATTCCCCTAAAAAATTCTATAAATTATTCTTTTAGAACCAATCTAATCTCCTTAAATTGATCAGCTGAAATATCCCCATCTGCATACCTCTGTGCTGCCAGGTTTACTGCATCAAATACCATATGCCTTTGCGAAAACTCCATATGTCTTCTATATACTTTTACCCTGGCAATAGATACAATTTTAATTAGTAAAAGTATTAAAAACGTAAAACAAAGCAGCCGGAACAGACCAAATCCAATAAAAAATAAAGTCATTACTTTTCCTCCTTTTCATCTTCAAGAACAGATTTTTTCTCAAGATATTCTTCTCTGCTCATACGACCTTCAGCATAGGATCTACGAAGTATATCCAGTGGATTGCTTACACTTCCATGTCCAGGGAAATATCTTCCGGACCTTTTACCAATGCCAAAAAACAGAAACAGTACTATAACGACCAGCGGAACAAACCATATTCCCATTCCATGAGTTTTATTCCATGAATGTTCATATGATCCAGGAAAAGATCCATGTCCCGATCCAAAGCCCCATTCTTTGTTTCCCCAGGCATTATCATGCATTTCAAAAAAACCACTCTTAAGTTCTGGAGGAACTGTAAAAAGCAGTACAGTACCAAGTACCAGAATTGATATACCAACAATTAACAACACAATATTTAAATTATTCTTCTTTCTCATAAAAATCCCCTTCCTACCAATTCATCCTAAGTCCAAGACCAAGGGTTCTTCCTACGTTTACATAGGGTTTAAAAGTTACATCTCCTGATTCTATGTTAGCCAAAGCATTTTCTGCTGCTCCATGGGATGCAAGCATGGAATTAATAACAGATAGTATTACCCCACCTGTCACAACACCCATAGCTGGAAGGATCTCTCCTATTTTATCAGGAGTATGGTAGCTCTCTAAAAGTGTATGCCTGGCTTCAGGTGTAAGATCTCCAGCTAATAATTCATTGGGAAGTAAAAAATACAGTCCTGTAATTACACCACCTATTATGGCTGCTTCTCCCGCTAAATGAAGTGTACCTGTAAGGGGATCACCTGTCATAAACTGCCCTGCTCCAGGAATTATAAATGATGCAATTGCAGCATGTGAGACATACATTTTCTGCTGCATTTGAACTGATATTTCTCTGGATATTGCAAGACGTTCAGCAATTGTAAGCTCATTAATTGTTTTGTCTGCAATACCAGGCATTAGATCCAGAATGTCTTTCTGTGTAGTCCCTCTCTGATGAGGCTGGGCGAAAAGAGTAAACCCTGTAACTGTAATTAGTAATACTAAAAATAATCTTTTCATATTATCCTCCATTAAATAATAATTATAATGAGAAGATAACATCATATTCTTAAGCAAAGCTTATACAATTCTTAAGAGTTTCTTAAATATTAATTACTTGAACCATTTAGAAAAACAATTTCTGCAGAGTTTTGCTCTTCCCATGGGAACCCTCGAAGACTAAACAATAAACCATACATATCAGAAATAAGAAGTTCCTTCCCTTTTAAAATTTTTTTATTCTCTATTTTCGGTAGTTCTATGAACAGTGCTATCAGATTTTTTATCCCGGACATCAGAATAAAATGCATTTAGATTATCAGGATCAAACTTAAAATTAATTTCCTGCTCTCCTGAATATGTTCTATATTCCAGCCAGGAAATACCCCTTTTATTAATATTCTCCACCTCAACGAGAATAGTTTCTTCAAATTATTCTGCATATTGCACTCCTTAACTCACAGCTAAATTTTTAGAAACTTTATAATAATCGGGTATAAAATTGATACAGAACTGAATGCCATAAGACTGGCAGTTACAATATTAAAAATAAATGGTCTTTGATTAATAATTTTTTTTAATTTACTCCCAATAAGAGCCCACAGGGAAATGGAAATAAATGATGTTGATGCAAAAATAAAAGCTGTAAAGAACAAAATAGGATAGTCATTAAAATATGGAGAAATAAAAGTTCCATAAAGAACCAGCCCATATAATATAACTTTTACATTCATAAACTGGAGTAAAAAGCCCTTCCAATATGTAAAAAGGTTGGAAGATATAGAATTACTTCTACTTCCAAAATTAGATCGCATAATTTTATAAGCAAGATACAACATATATACTGATCCGACTATTGAGAGATAAGGTTTTATAGAGGGAAAACCCTTAAAAAGGAACCTGTTAGACAGAGCACACAACAGCATAATAAAGAAAAAACCAGTAAAAATTCCTGTTAAAAACCTTAGGGATTTAATGTATCCATTACTTTTCCCGGATACAAGGGACATTGTATTATTGGGTCCAGGGGTAAATGTTGTAACTATAATAAATGTAAGTGCAGGAATCAAATTAGACATGAGTCTCCTTTCTTAAATTTCAATTTATCCAGATTTTTACAGTATAAAGTATTTTTCTTTTGATTAAAACTCAACTTTAAAAATAAAAAGAATTAAAAACTATTACTTAGTATATTTAATAAATATCAAAATGATACATGGGGGCAAGTTAAAATATTAAATCTGTGTCAAAAGGATCCAGCTTTAAATTATTTTTTTAAAAAAATATATATTTATGACCAGGTTCAAAGTTAAACAGTCATCACCCTCCAAAACATTATAAACCCCTAAATCTTTATAATACAACAATTTATATAAATACAAAATGAGGTCTGAACAGTTGGCACAGTATATGCTTTATATTTATTAAGAATATTTTATAGGAGGTGCCATTATGGCAATAGTAAAATGGAAAAACAACGATTTATATGATCCATGGGAGGGATTCAGATCTCTTCAGGACGAGATTAACGAACTGTTTGATATTGACAGAACCCCTGCACCATCCGGTTTGTTCGACAGAAATATTTCACCTGCAATTGATGTTATTGAGGGAGATCAGAATTTTACCATAAGATGTGAACTACCAGGACTGGAGCAGAATGACCTGGATTTATCTGTGGTTTCAAATGTTCTCACTATCAAAGGAGAGAAGAAAGACAGAAACAAGGAAAAACAAACAGTATATTTTAAAAAAGAATGCTGGAGCGGAAGTTTTCAGAGAACCATTTCCCTCCCCAATTCAGCAGACACTGAAAAAATCTCAGCAGTGTTAAAGGATGGAATACTTAGTATAGAACTTCCAAAAAAAGAAGAAGCAAAACCAAAACAGATCTCTGTTAAAATTAGTTAGGAGGCGGACAAATGGCAAAAAATGATAAAACAGAAAGAAGAATACTACCAGCCCGTTACAATATTTTTAACGAGGATGGAAAGGTGTTTTTAGAGATGGAAATGCCGGGAGTTTCAAAGGATAATCTGGAAATTAAGGTTGATGGTAACCATTTCATAGTTAACGGCAAAAAAACAATCGAAAATCTATCAGGGAAATTCAGACTTCATGAAATAAAAGAAGGGGACTATCAGCATATTTTTACTCTGGACGAAACTATAGACAGAGAAAAAATTGAAGCAACAGTCAAAAATGGTATAGTTACTGTGGCTCTTGGTATAAAAGAAAGTGAAAAACCAAGAAAAATTAAAATTACTGCAAAATAAATCCCCGTATTTAAGAAATCAGAGAGCGGCTTCAGGCCGCTCCTGAATAATTTTTACTTCATCACCTGGCTCAACTATACCGGACTTTACAACAATACAGAAAACACCTTCCCTATGCATAATTACCTCTCTGGGTGTATGCAGAGAAGGATCCTTTACGAAATCCTTACCAATCTGGGTAATTTCCAGTATTGTTTCCCCAATCTTAAGTCTGGTACCAGGAGGGAGAGTATGCAGCTGAATACCTTCTGTTGTTATATTCTCAGAATATGTTTCTTCACATGCAGTTCTTTCTTCAGTTGACATGGAATCCATACTTGAAACATCAAAAATACAGACCTGGCGATGCCAGTTTCCAGCATGGCCATCACCTTCCATCCCAAAATCCTTTATGAAACTGCCAAATTCAACTGGATATTTGGGGGTTCCTCTTCCTGGACTCGAGCTTAGGGATATAACCTTTGCCAATTTCTGCCTCCGTAATCTACATTCATAATAAAACTCATTTGTATTGTAAAAAATCAATATAGTAGCAAAACCATATGATAAAAAAAATAAAAATTATTCCTGAAAATCATACAAATTATCCCATTTTTTGTAATTTTCTCCTTGCAAGGAGTGCCCCTTGCTATTATAGTGTTCCTTTACAGGTTATAATCCCAATATAAAGATATTAAGTCAAGGAGAACCAAAGTGTTAATGCAAGGTCTCACTTTAACCGTTGTAGGTATGTCAGTAGTATTTACATTTCTAACTCTACTGGTATTTGTAATGAAGCTGATGTCAGCGATATTGCCAAAATACTTTCCGGATAAAGTAAAAGAATCAAAAACCAATAAAAAACGATCCGTTAAAA
>JALTGJ010000364.1 GCA_027077185.1 Spirochaetales bacterium
GATTAAGGCTATGCTGGGTAAAGTGGGAGGTACTTCCTATTCAAAACTGGATGCTATTATAAATATAATTTTTCTACTATTAATAAGTTTTTTCTTTATTACTGAGCTTACGACCCATTGGCTTCCTTCATTTATTTCGCTTGAGTTAAGTGTTCTTCTTGTTTCTATAAAAATTGTCTGGATGATACATTCTCAGCAAAAATTTAATCACTTTCAGTTCTGGATTCTTAATTCCATGGAATATCGAATAAATCAGGTTGGCAATAAGATAAAAAAAATAGAAAAAAATATTTCCTCAATTGAAAATAATATGAAGTCTGACTAATATTTTTTTCCAATTTAGCAAGTAACACCAGAAATCAACTTCATTTTCACGGTCAGGCTATTGAAAAAATAAGTAGAATATACTACTTTCTCTTTTGTATCGATCGACCTACCCCAAAACAAACAACATCAGATATAAAAACTAATTGATCGGGAAGAAAAATGGCAGCGGGAATTCACGAAAATAGTGTGAATATTGCAAAAACAGCCCTACTATGGCTTAAAAAAGAAACATCATACTCAACGAAACCGGTAAGAATGACCTTTGACGGGGTTACCCCTGGTACATATATGATAAATATCCTTTTAATTAATAAAAAAGAACTGTTTATTCAGGAAATACTATCTTCTGAACTCAAAGGTCAGATTGTCTACCGCAGCTGGAATTTAAAATATAATTCACAGTGGAATATTTCCAGCCTTGATAAACTGGGAATTCCGGTAATGTATAAGGATATAAAAAAAGAAAGTACAAATTTTATGTCAAAATTAGATTTGATCCTTGCAATTCAAGCCAGCAGGGGATCATATTTTTCAGAATCCCTTGATGAGGCTGAGAAAATACTTAATATCACTTTACCTGTAAACCCTGTGGCTGACAGAGGCAGTTTTTTAAATCGTATAAATATGTTCCTATCACAATATACAGCAATAGTAATTTCATCAACTGTGGCTACTGGTGTAATTATTCTAAGTCTTATATATGTCTTTAATATTGTTAAATTTCATAATGCAATGGAATCTTCAATTAAAGAATACTCAACCCAGGTTGATTATAAAGTAAATAATTTTTTTGAAAATACTGAGGATGAATTATCCACCCTGGTTAACGATGTAAAGGATAATCAGAAAAATTTCGAGTTTGACAGGCATAATTCTTATTTAAATGTTATAAGAATGGCAGAAGAACTAACAAGATACCTTCCAGCAAGAAAAGAAGCCTACAAACTAATTGCAAATAATATTTCAACTGCAGCAACATACAGTGAAATAATTTATGAAATATCAAGATTACCCAGTGAAGAATATCAGGCAAGAATTTTTTTAGCAACAAACAGGGATTCTGTTATCCCACTAAGCAAATGGAATCCCGTTTTCTCACGTATGATCTATCCTGTTAAACTCAGTAATGAAAAAAATGATGGAAAGGGATTTAGAGTTACAGACGGTTATATGACAGCAAGAGAAAACCCCTTTGGAAGCGGAGGAACAACCCCTCATTATGCTATTGATATTATTAATGTCAGTAATATTTCCTATGTGGATCATGCAGGTGAAATTATTCGGGAGGGGAATCCCCCTGGAGATATCGTTGCAGTCTACCCCGGCACTGTTATTGAAAAGGGTTTTGATAAGAGTTACGGAAATCATATAACTATTAAACATGCACTTTTTACTGAACTGTCAGCGTTATACCCGGAAGCAACAGGCTGGGCAACTTTTTATGCACATATGAAAACCATGTCTACTTATAATAAAGGAGATTTTGTTTCAGCAAACCAGAAATTAGGATTAATTGGAGATACAGGAAAATCTACGGGTCCTCATCTTCATTTTGAAGTACGAATCTATGAAAAATCCGGGATCTACAAAGACGATACGGGTAGATTTAATAAGGTAAATCCATTTCCGACTAAATCATGAAAGAGTTGTAAGGGCAAGGCATGCCTTGCCCCAACAACTACAGATCTAAAACACTTTCATCGTAATCAACAGGAGCTACAAACCCTAAGAGTTCAATACAGGTTGCAGCCAAAGAACTTATACCCAGCCCTTCCTTTAATTCAGACTTATACTCACCCTTACCTGCAGGATCATAAATAATACATGGAACAGGATTTAAAGAGTGGGAAGTTTTTGCCTTTGGACGTCCATCCTCCCTAAACACAAGCTCGCCTGTTTTCTTATTATGTTCAAACATATCATCAGAGTTTCCATGATCCGCACTAATTATCATTATCCCACCGTTTTTTTCAACTACAGATTTAATACGTCCAATACTTAAATCAAGTGCTTCCAAAGAGCAGATAACTGCTTCATAATTACCTGTATGTCCTACCATATCGCCATTTGGAAAATTCATTTTTATAAAATCATATTCTCCGGATTCGATAGTTTTAATTACATTGTCTGCAATTTCTGCACACTTCATCCATGGACGTTGCTCAAAAGGAAGTACATCTGAAGGTATTTCAACATAGGTTTCCAGATCTTCGCTAAATTTACCACTCCTGTTACCATTAAAAAAGTAGGTAATATGACCGAATTTCTGAGTCTCACTAATTGAATACTGTGTTACACCACTGGCTGTAAGATATTCACACATAGTTCTGTCAATTGATGGAGGGGAAACCAGATACTGGGAAGGAACATGAAGATCTCCATCATATTCCATCATTCCTGCATATTCTATATCCGGAACCCGTTTACGGTCAAAGCGCTCAAAGGTATTGCCAGTTTCAAACGCAGCAGTTATTTCCAAAGCCCTGTCCCCTCTAAAATTAAAGAGTATAAAACTATCACCATCTTCTACTGTTCCAACAGGACCTGATTCATCACTTATTACAAATGGAGGAATATCCTGATCAATAGCACCTGATTCATTTCTTAGAGTTTCGATTGCCTCATGAGAAGATTTAAACGACCTTCCCTCTCCAAGAACATGGGTTTCCCAGCCCTCTTTAACCATATTCCAGTTGGCATTGTATCTGTCCATAGTAATTACCATCCGACCTCCACCGGAAGCAATTGCTATATCAAAATTTTCAGATCGTTGTTTTGAAAGGAAATCTTCAAAAGGATCAAAAAAATCAAAAGCGGAAGTTTCCCCAACATCCCTGCCATCAAGAAGTGCATGTATTCTAACACGTTTTATCCCGTCTTTCTTAGCTCTTACAATCATGGCCTTGAGGTGTTCTATATGGGAATGTACATTTCCATCTGAAAGCAGACCAAGGAAATGAAGTGTACTGTTTTTATCGTTTACATTATTTGTTAATTTCCGCCAGACTTCACCTTCAAACATTTTTCCGGTCTTTATGGAATTTGAAACAAGCTTAGCACCCTGATCAAAGACTCTGCCGCAGCCTATTGCATTATGTCCTACCTCGCTGTTTCCCATATCTCCATCATCAGGAAGACCTACAGCCTTTCCATGGGCTTTTAGCTTAACCATAGGATTCTCTGCCATTAGATCATCAAGGATTTCGGTGTGTGCAGCAGCAAAACTGTCACCTTCCTTATACTTACCAAAACCCACTCCGTCCATAATAATTAGAACAACAGGTCCTTTACGTTTTGCAAAATTTTTATTTATTTTTAATGCTTCAACCATTTCTCCCCCATAACATCTGTATTCTATATTAGATACAGTGTCTATCACCAAATTTGTGTGGGTAGGGACAAGCCCTACCCCTACACCCCTACATTGAATTTTTGGACAGGCCAAATTTCTCGGCCTTCTCTTCATTTCCTGTTGGTTCCACATGAATAATTACATCATATACATTTTCAATTCTATTTTGAATGCAGTCATGTACTTTTTTTGATATTTCATGCCCCTCTGTAACAGAAAGATTACCATCTACTTCGATATCCATGTCAATTACATACATAGTATTAATTTTTCTAATTCTTGTGCGATGAGGATTTTTAACCCCCTCAACACCACATGCAGCACCAAAAACCTCATCATAGACTGAATGATCGGCCAGACCATCCATAAGCTCAATATTTGTTTCTAAAAAGATATCAAATGCAACTTTCATAATCCAGGCACTCACAAGAAGTGCCGTGATTAAATCCAGCAATGGAAGCTTAAGAACAAATGTAAAGACCAACCCAAGCAAAACACTAAATGATATTAAAATATCATTCATCATATTTTTTGAATCTGCAATAAGCATAGAACTGTTTACCTTTTTACCTGCTCTATATTTGTAAAAGGCAAGAAAGGCCTTACCCAAAATTGAAGCAATAACAAAATATACGGCATAAACATCAGGAACAGATCTTTCACTTCCGCTTAGAATGTGTCTGATCGAAGAAAATGCAAGTTGTGCTCCGGCAAAAAATATAATAAAGGACAGCGATTTTGTTGCCAGAGTCTCCGCTCTGCCATGGCCATAGGGATGCTCCCTGTCCGGCGGCTGATCTGCTATCTTAGAAGCCAAAAGAGTAACAAATGACGTAACTATATCTGTAGCAGAATCTATTCCATCTCCCAATAAGGCATAGGATCCACTTAGTATTCCAGCTGTTATTTTTATTATTGCCAAAAAACTATTACCAATAATCCCTACCCAGGACGCTTTTCTAATGACCTTTGTTCTCGTACTCATTAAATCCTCTGTGTTTTCTCCCTAAGCCAGACCTTTTCAGTTTCTTCCAATAGAGGGCTAAGTTCAGAGTAAACCCGTTCATGATAGTTATCAATCCATTCTATCTGACTTTCTGTCAATATATCAGCATCAATTAAATCCAATTCAAGGGGACATAATGTTAAGGTTTCAAATGAAAGAAAATTTTCTGATTTTCCAATACTTGTATTACCTGCAAGAACAAGATTTTCTATTCGTATACCATATTTACCTTCAAGATAAAGACCAGGTTCATTGGATATTATCATGCCTTCCTTTATTTCAACATCCACAGCTTTGGTACTTATAACCTGTGGACCTTCATGAACATTCAGAAAAAAACCAACTCCATGGCCTGTACCATGACCGTAATTTCTACCTTCGTCCCAAAGAGCTTTCCGTGCAAGAATATCCAACTGAACTCCCTTAGTTCCTTTAGGGAACACAGCCAGAGCAAGATCAATATGGCCCTTAAGCACCAGGGTGTAATCATGAATAATATCTGCTTCCATATCCCCGGATTTAAATACCCTGGTAATATCTGTGGTACCATCCAGATACTGACCACCGGAATCCAGAAGTAACAGTCCAGGAGAACTTAAAGTATAGACACTTTTTTCATTTGCAGAATAATGTATTATTGCCCCATGATCATTAAACCCGGCTATTGTGGAAAAACTTGGTCCCATAAATCCATCCTGGAGGCTTCTAAAATCTGCCAGTTTTTCCGCTATACTTAGTTCTGTAAGTTGTCCTTTCGGCCAGTTTTCTTCCAGCCAAATCATAAATTTAACAAGGGCTGAACCATCTTTTTTCATGGCATTTTTTACAGAAGATATCTCAGCTTTATTCTTAACTGCCTTCATACCGACAGTTATATCCTTTTTCTGTACTAATTCCCAATCATTAGTAAATAGATTTGCAACACCAATACTCGTATTTCCAGGGGCGAGGTTTATCCGTCCGGGTTTCAGAGTTTTTATATGATTTCCAATCTCGATATATGATATTAGTTGAATTCCATCCGCAGTAAACAGTTCACTCAGATCATTGGGAATCTGTCCTTCATTTATGTAGAGGAATACTTTATCTTTGGAAATCATCAAATAACTTAAAAACAGAGGGTTAAAATTTATATCACTTCCCCTAAGGTTTAACATCCATGCAATATCAGGTAAGGAAGAAATCAGATACCAGAATAGATTTTCCTTTTCCATCCAGGCTTTTATATCAGATATTTTCTCAAGCCTGGATCTACCAGTATATCTGATATCAAGTTGAAAGACAGGCCTGCAGGGAAATCCAGGTCTATCTTCCCAGACTTCATCCAGAAGATCTTCTGTGCCTCTATAATTCAAACCGTATTTCGATAATTTAAGCTCTATATCTTTCTTATTTTCCAAAGAACTGGTCCACACATTACTTCCTATGGTTGATCCTGATTCAAGTTCTTCACTCAACCATTCCAGGTAATCAGGAACATCTGGCAAACCCACTTTAAACAGAATTATTTCTGTTTGTTTGAGTTCATCTGATGCCTGCAGAAAATACCTTGAATCTGTCCATAAGCCTGCTTTATCTGCAGTTACTACTACTAATCCTGCAGATCCTGTAAACCCTGATATCCATTTTCTTGTCGCCCATCTTTCAGCAGTATACTCACTCATATGAGGGTCACTGCCGCTTATAATATAAGCGTCCACACCTTCTTTTTTCATAACTTTTCTTAATTTATTTATTCGATCATTTATCATAAATATCTCCTGTAGAACAGTATCATATAATAACAATTTTATTCTGCTAAAATAGTCTCAAGCTCAGCAGCACACTTCTCCACAAAACTGATAAGCCCTATCTCTTCATCCTGGGTAAACCTTCCCAGAACAAATGAACTTACACTGCCATGAACAGGTCGTCCAATACCCATTCGCAAGCGGTAGTAATTACTACTGCCCAAATGCTGCGTAATAGAGCGAAGGCCGTTATGGCCTCCTGCCCCTCCACCCTTCTTTACTGCAAGTGTCTCAAAAGGCAGTTCCAGATCATCATGAATTACTATTATTTCTTCCGGTTTTATTTTAAAAAAATGGGCAGCAGCCTGAACACTTTTTCCAGTATTGTTCATAAAGGTTTCCGGTTTTAGAAAAATAACTTTATTTGTTCCTGCAAAATAATCTGTCCATAGCCCATTAAACTTTTTTTTCCAGTTAAAATTAGAAAATCCCTGAATCTCCGAGAGAACCATCCATGCTATGTTATGTCTGGTTTTTTCATACTCTCTACCGGGATTCCCTGCAAATACTGCCATTTTTATCATACTATATTTCTATCCTGCTTCCTGCAGCTATTTCTATGGTGTTAAACTTTTTTGCAAAGTCTCCGGTGCAATGTGTGCCGCCATAATTCTTAAACCCATATGCTAAAAGCTTATTATATATTTCTTCTGCTTCTTCATCTGTACTGGGGTATAGATGAAATCCACCTATAAGATTATTCAGCTGTTTATCAGGAAACAGTTTTATACTTCTGTCTACAATATTTACTATTCCAGGATGAGCGCAACCCGTTATAACAGAAAGTCCGTTTTCTGTATTACAAAGGATAACCTGCTCACTAATGGGATCATCCTTATAGGTTCCCATTATTTCTCCGGTTGAATATATTCCTTTAGAAATTTCAGTTAAATTTTCAAGTTCAATCAGATTTCCTTTAAGCTCTTTAACCTTATCTTTAAATTCCTGTGTAAATCCAGGACAGGAATATACATCTATTCCAGGTCGTTTTTCCAAAATAGCCCATAATCCACCCTGATGATCCCAATGATCGTGGGATATAACTATTTTTTCTATGGAGTCCAGACCGATATTTAAATAGTTAAGATTTTCCAAAAGTTTGGGTCCATCTTCTCCCGCATCAAATAATATATGACCATCAAGAAGGCAGGAAAATCCCCATCCGTGAATTATTTTCTCATCTGTGGTGTAGTTATCATAAACTATTACTGTTTTCATGTTCTGCTCCTGTTTATAAACAAAGTCC
>JALTGJ010000365.1 GCA_027077185.1 Spirochaetales bacterium
ACGGATTCTACGATTTTTTCCTATTCTATGGATCCTGGTTACCATTACTTATAATACCCCTTTTAATAATCTCTGGCGTAATACTTCTTAAACTGTACAAATCTGCTTTGAAAGAGGACAGATCGTTTGGAAGAAGTTGAATAAAAAATTGGATGAAATCAACCAATATCTATTGACTAATAACAATAAGTTCTGTATCTTAGGCAAACAAATCGTCGCAGGGTAGAGCAGTTGGCAGCTCGTCGGGCTCATAACCCGGAGGTCACAGGTTCGAGTCCTGTCCCTGCTAAATAGACCGATTCGGATTATTCCGGATCGGTTTTTTTTTGCATAATCATTTCCTTTTATAAATTTTGTTACCTACCTTTTAATATGGTATAAACTGTGATTTTGCTTCAGGTAATTGACAAGAAACGCATCCAATAGACTCAAATGCAAAAAAAAGATAAAATACCAAACATATTTTTTACAGGAGCTAAAATGAAAACCAGTATTCTAAAAGCAGGAAATAAAACATATAAGTACTACAGTATAAATAAATATGCAGAAGAAAATAATTTTGATATTGCTGCACTGCCTGTTTCTTTAAAGATTCTCCTGGAAAATTCGCTGAGAAATTCAGATAAGGAATATGTAAGAAATGAGGAACTTTCCGCTCTTGCCCAGTGGAACCCGTCTGAACCTGAAAGCAGACTGGATATTTCCTTTCATCCTTCCAGGGTTATTATGCAGGACTTGACCGGAGGAGCTGCCCTGGCTGATTTGGCAGCCATGAGAAATGCTATTAGTGATGCAGGCGGAGATTCTTCGAAAATAAACCCTCTTATTCCTGTTGATATGATCATTGATCATTCTGTTATGGTTGATTATTCTGCTTCTTCTGATGCATTTCAGAAAAATGTTGAACTTGAGTTTGAACGGAACCAGGAACGTTACCGTTTTTTTAAATGGGGTCAGCAGGCTTTTGATAATTTCAGAGTAGTTCCCCCGGGAACAGGTATAATACATCAGGTCAACCTCGAATATCTGGCTTCGGTAGTAACTACAGATGGAGGGGATGACACTCCTCTCGCATTTCCTGATACTGTGGTAGGAACAGACAGTCATACCACAATGATAAATGGTCTAAGTGTTCTCGGCTGGGGAGTCGGGGGAATAGAAGCTGAAGCTGCTATGCTGGGACAACCCTTAACAATGCTTATTCCCAATGTGGTGGGGGTTCACCTTTCAGGAAAGTTATCCCCCGGAATAACTGCTACAGACCTTGTTCTTAAAATAGTACAGATTCTACGGGAATATGGCGTGGTAGGTAGTTTTGTAGAATTTTTTGGCTCCGGCCTGGACTCACTTAGTCTTGCAGACAGGGCTACTATAAGTAATATGGCTCCTGAATATGGTGCAACCTGCGGATTTTTTCCAATAGATAATGAGCTTCTTGCATATTTAAAGTTATCCGGAAGAGATCAAAATCAGATTGATCTTGTTGAAAGCTATGCAAAAGCCCAGGGTTTGTGGAGAAATGATGAGTCTCCGTCAAATTACAGTCATATTATTGAACTGGATATCTCTACAATCAGGCCTGCAATGGCAGGTCCCAGCAGACCACAGGATCTGGTTTTCCTGGAAAATGTAACTGAAACCTTTGATAGTGCACTTAAAAGCATCTATAACATTGAAAATATAGGGGCTACAAACCCTGTTAAAGGGATGGATCATAATCTTGGTCATGGGGATGTGGTTATAGCATCAATTACCAGTTGTACCAATACTTCCAACCCTGCTGTACTAATTACAGCAGGACTCATAGCAAAAAAAGCAGTGGAAATGGGATTAAAATCCAAACCCTGGGTAAAAACATCATTTGCTCCTGGAAGCCAGGTTGTAACATCCTACCTCGAAGCTGCAGGTTTAATGGAATCCTTAAATAAACTTGGATTCAATCTTATTGGGTACGGATGTGCTACTTGCATTGGGAATTCAGGGCCCCTCCCTGAACCAATAAAGGAAGCAATTGCCTCGGGAAATATTGTCACTGCAAATGTTCTCTCAAGCAACAGAAATTTTGAAGGTAGGGTTAGCCCCGAATCGAAGGCAAGTTTCCTTGCATCTCCCCCTCTGGTTGTAATTCATGCTCTTACCGGTTCTATCAGGATAAATCTCTTAAAAGAACCTATAGGAAAGGATTTAAATGGAAAAGAAATATACATGAAGGATCTATGGCCCTCTGAATCTGAGGTAAAATGGGCAATAGAGAAATATCTTACTCCTGAAATTTTTATTCAGAAATATAAAACTGTATTTAATGGATCTGCGGAATGGCAGAAAATGGAATTCCCTTCCGATGAACTTTATGACTGGGAAAAAGAAAGTACATATATACGAAAACCACCATTTTTTGATTCCTTTGCTGATAAATCAAAAGAGGACAAACTAGCAGATATTATCAATATAAAATGCCTGGCAATATTTCCCGACAGTACAACGACAGATCATATATCTCCAGCAGGAAATATTGCAAAAGATAGCCCTGCCGGCAGGTATCTTACTGACAGGGGGA
>JALTGJ010000366.1 GCA_027077185.1 Spirochaetales bacterium
AGATATTAATGTTATAAAACTTGATGCTGTTTTTTGTCATGAAATTACAACTCCTGTAGCCATAAATGATCTAATTGAAAGGGGAATTGACAGAGTCTTTGATTCAAAAAAAATAAAAGCAGTAATTGACCATGTTACCCCTTCAAAAGATTCCAAGACAGCAACTCAGGCTAAAATTATGAGAGAGTGGGCTCGAAGACAGGGAATAAAGGATTTTTTTGATGTCGGACAAAACGGAGTTTGTCATGCACTTTTTCCGGAAAAGGGGTTTGTCAGACCTGGATATACTATAATTATGGGAGATTCTCATACATGTACCCATGGTGCCTTTGGTGCCTTTGCCGCAGGAGTCGGAACAACGGATCTTGAAGTTGGTATTCTTAAGGGTGTCTGTGCATTTCACTATCCGGAAACAATTAAAATTGTAATTACAGGAAATTTACAAAAAAATGTTTATGCAAAAGATGTAATTTTATCAATAATAGGTAAAATCGGAGTTAATGGTGCGACAAACAAGGTTATGGAGTTTACGGGTCCTGTTGTAGATAAAATGACAATGGAAGAGAGAATGACCCTCTGTAATATGGCTATTGAAGCAGGGGGAACAAGTGGTATCTGCTACCCGGACAGCACAACAGTAAATTACCTGTGGGATTTTATTAAGGATGATTATTCTTCAAAAGAAGAAGCTCTTAAAGATTTTTCAAAATGGCACTCAGACTCCGATGCTGAGTATTCAAGTATTCTTGTCCATGACATTTCCAGTCTTCAGCCAATGATAACAGTTGGTTATAAACCTGATGAAGTTCAGGAAGTCAATGGAAATGAAAAAATTAAAGTAGATCAAATATATATTGGCAGCTGTACAAATGGAAGAATTGAAGATCTAAGAGAAGCTGCCTCTGTACTTAAAGGCCGTCAAATTAGTCCGGATGTCAGGGGAATCCTTTCCCCGGCAACACCTGGAGTTTACAAACAGGCTATGAAAGAAGGTCTTATTGATATATTTATGGATGCAGGTTTCTGTGTTACAAATCCAACCTGCGGCGCATGTCTGGGGATGAGTAATGGAGTTCTGGCAAGTGGAGAGGTTTGTGCATCAACAACAAACAGGAATTTCAACGGCAGAATGGGAAAAGGTGGAATGGTTCACCTAATGAGTCCTGCAGTAGCTGCGGCAACATCAGTTGCAGGATATATAATTACCCCCGAAAAGCTTAACTAAAAAGGAGTTCCCACATGAAAGATTTTAATGGACAAGTATTATTTTTAGACAGATCCGATATCAATACAGATGAAATTATTCCTGCAAAATATCTTACAGAAATATCAAAGGCTGCATTAAAGCCCTATTTACTTGAAGATCTGAAGCTTGAAAAGTTTGAACAGAAAGATATTAATAACAAGGCTGCTATTATAACAAGAGAAAACTTTGGCTGCGGTTCCTCAAGAGAGCATGCACCATGGGCACTGGAAGTAAATGGTATAAATCTTGTTATAGCAGAGAATTTTGCAAGAATATTTAAACAAAATATGTTTAACTGCGGAATGATGGCTGTTGAGCTTAGCAAAGAAAAGATAAATGAAATTTTCACAACTTTTGCTGAAAAAGAAACATCAATTAAAACAAATATTGAAAAGGCGATAATATTAATTAAATCTCCTGATACAGAAATGGAAATTAATTTTTCGGTTTCAGATTTTGACAAAGAACTTGTAAAAGCAGGTGGATGGATAAACTTCGCTGATAAAAATTATTAGGCCCCCTGCCCCCCCTGAGGGGGGGGGTATACAGGCACTTACTCATTATTTCGGTATTACCTGCTGAGATTTTTTTAGCCTAAAAAGAACCTCATCAAAAGCCAGCCCACGATCCAGAAGAACTTTTATTAACTCATTTTGAAAAGTAGCTCCAAGATCAACGCCTAAACCACGATCAGAAAAACAAAAATAGTTATACAGTTCTTTTTTTACTCCAAAATCCCATGCTCTTTGCATAAGGGGCATAGAGGGGGAATCCAGATTTGGGGTTAAACTATTGGCCCAGGATATATCAGCAAGACCTTTTTCTGATTGATCCACAGATTCAAATTTTGCTACACTAAAATTTTCTTTAAGCTTAAGTGGTCCGATAATTTCCTGTACGAAATCTATTACCATATCTGCAATTGCAGGTGCAGCGGTAAGTCCAGGAGATCTTATTCCTATTGCATTAATAAAATTATTTGGTTTACTGTATTTTTCAATTATAAAATCGTTGGTATTAGGCTGAGCTCTGTTTCCGGCATAAGTTTTAACTGTTAAGCCAGTGTGCAGACCAGGAACCAGATGAATAGTTTTGTCCAGAACTTCTTTTAATCCTGCTATAGTTGTTGTAAGATCATCACTTGATAGTTTATCCAGATTGACAGAAGTTGGTCCAATTAGAATATCTCCTGTTTCGGTAGGTACTACCAAAGCACCCTTGCTTTCTTTAGTAGGAGTTGGAAAAATAATATGATTCACATTGTAATCAGGATGTGGTTCCAGAAGAATATACTCACCCTTTCTTGGATGTATTTCATATTTATCAATTCCAGCCATTGAAGATACCGAATCACCAAAAAGGCCGGCAGCATTAATAATAATTTTAGCTAATACTGTCCCCTGTACCGTTTCAATTTCTTTTATATTGTCATTGGATATATTAAATCCTGTAACTTCATGATCCATAAAAGAAACAACACCATTTTTAACACTGTTTTTAAACAGAAAATTAACAAAGCGCATGGGACATATAATACCAGCTGTAGGTGCTTTTAAAGCTCCAATAACTTCAGGATTAATATTAGGCTCAGCACTTAGAACAGCTTTTTTATCCAGAAGTTCTACAGGAACATTCCTATTAATTCCTTTTTGTTCCAACTCTTTTAAATATTCCATCCCTGCTTCATCGAAGGCCACAACCATAGAACCAGGTCTTTTTAATCCTACACCAAGTTCTTTTGCCCAATCATCATAACGCTGATTCCCTTTAGCAACCAAATTTCCCCGTAAACTGCCTTCAGGATCATCGTAACCAGCATGAATTATTCCTGAATTGCCCTTGCTTGATCCTTGGGTTACCTGTACTGACTTTTCTATAAGGGTAACGGACAGTTTATATTTACTCAGTTCATAAGCTATACCTGTACCTACAATACCACCGCCAATAACGGCAACATCAAATATTTGTTTATCACTCATACTTAAACTTCTCCCCCATTAGTCAACTTGTTTAAAATATCCAAACCGAAATTATATTGTCTTATAAAATCAGGATCAGGATTGTAAGCATCCCCTACAAGGATCAGATTTCTTTTTTTCATCTCTTTTAAAGAAAGATCAAGTTTCCAGTTTTTTAAATCCCATTCAACTCCAAGATGTTCTCTCCAGGGATGTTCAAGAACAAAGTCACCATCAACAGCAAGACAATCCCCGGAAATACACTTTTCACCAGACCCTGACTGAATCAACATACCTTCAAATAGTGTATCTCCATATACCTGTTTTAATATTGCTTCATCAAATATTTCAATTTCAGCAGGCCAGTCTACCGGAAGTTTAAGTTTTCCAGGACTTACAACTTTTACAGATAGTCCTGTATTATAAGCTGATAATGCTGTTTCCAATGAATATAGACTTTCTCCAAAAACAATTAAGTTTTCTCCTGGTTTAAATGGATAATGTTCAAGCATTTCACCAACCTGATAGCAGGTAAAAAATCTTCCGCCCCTGGTTCCGGGAAGCAGATATTTTCCATACATAATTTGTGAAGCTCCAACTGCAATAATTAAATTATTATATGTAAATAATTCAGCTTCACCGGAAGCTGTTCTAATGTGTACTTTTTTTTCTTTTTGATCGATATTGAATACGCGTTTGCCGGTGAATATCTTTTCAAACTTTTTATTTGCTTCTAACTTATCAAGAAGTTCTTCTCTGTAAGATGCACCTGTAAATGATTTGTTTTTACTTTTATCATACACCTCTATATTCTTCATCCAGGTATTTGTATACATCAAAGTGGTCCTGGCCTCAAACAATGCAACATTTCTAGAACCTGCAGATTGTAGAGCTTCAAAAGCTCCCAGGCCTGCAGTACCTCCACCTATTATAATATATTCATAATCAGGCATAACTTCTCCTTTTAAAGCTTTTTGCACTATTCCACATTTTAAACTTTATTGATAACTCTTCTCTAACACAGAGCAGTAGAACTGGTGAAAAAAGCCAAAAAAAAGTATAATTTATTGACATCGTACAAACCCCTTTTATTGTTTTAAACTTTGACATATCATATACATTATATTTCAGTAAGTAAATACAATCAGAACAATTACGATCATATTTAATCAATAATAATCAACCAGCTGATTCGAGTTTTATCAAAATTCGTTCCTAAATGCTTTTTTTTTAATTAACCTCGGATTGCAATGCTGATTATTCAAACCTAGTCAACTGGTTGACCATCTGGTCTATTTGTTGTATCTTCAGAAAATGAACAATATAACTATAGGAGCTTTTGAAGCTAAAACACATTTTAGTCAACTTCTAATAGAAGTAGAAAAAGGAAATGTAATCCATGTTACCAGAAGGGGCAAACCAATAGCACGGATAACTTCCGAAGAATTTAACAAAAAAGGAACAGCCCAAAATACCCTTAAAAAAATTGCCAGGCGCAGGAGAAATATTATTTCAAAAGGGAAATTTACAAGCAATGAAATTTTAATTTTTCGTGATGAAGGTCGAAAGTAAAAAATGGATTTCCCAGCACTTGTTTTAGATACTTCAGCAGCTATGGCTTTGTTTTTACAGGAAAAAGAAGGTCTTCAAATAGAGGAAATCCTAAATAATTTGATTGCTTCCAACGGTCAAATATTTGTTCCCACCCTATTTTGGTATGAAGTTGGAAATACTTTAGTTTCTGCTAAAAACAGAAAAAGAATAACAATAGAAGAACTTCGTGGCATTGAAATTGATTTGGCAGAATTACCCATTGTAACTGATCCTCTTCCAGACCAATCAACACGTATTCATATCCGCGAAATTGCTCTCAGTAAAAAGCTTACCTTTTACGATGCTGCTTATGTTGAATTATCTTTCAGGCTCCAATTACCCTTAAAAAGTTTTGACAAAAAAGTTATTTTTGCTTTAAGGGAATAATGATTTGCAAAGAGACATAAAAAAAACAAGAAACTATTAAGTTCCCCGGTGTAATGGGCGACACTGGATTTGAACCAGTGACCCCTTGCATGTCGAGCAAGTGCTCTAACCAACTGAGCCAGCCGCCCTATAACAAAAATATCTAAATTTATTGTTACAGTTTCTATTTTATACTCTGAAGAACCCTTTCAAGAACCTTAACACGATCCAGAGGCTTTACAATATAATTTTTTGCTCCTATCATGAGGGCTTTTTTAACAAGATCCTGCTTACCAAGAGCACTGACCATTATTACCTTAGCGTCCTTGTCAAATTCCAGTATTTTCTCCAAAGAAGAGATACCATCCATCTTGGGCATGGTAATATCCATAGTAACAAAATCTACATCGGGATACAGTTCTTTATATTTCTCAAGACCTTCCAGACCATCGCCTGCAGTACCAATAACTTCAAAGCCTTCTGAGGATAATATCTGAGTTATTTGCTTTTTTACAAACATTGAATCATCAACAACCAAAACTTTATAGGCCTGTCCACCATCTCCCTGGCCATCAGGTTTTCTTTGGTTTATACTTGGAAAATCCATTTTAGTTTTCATAACATCTATCTCCTATGTCCTTTCTCGAACTGCTACATTTATTTCAATTTTACCCTGTTTGATGATAACTGGCACTATTAAAGCTTCTACCTCATTATCGGTAATTTCCATATTTTCCCCTGTAAATATAGCAGGAGGAGTTAAATCAAATGTAAATCCAAGATCATGAAGTTTTGTTACAGCCTGTGCTGTAATCATATTTGCAAGCTCTGTAATAGTAGCTTTACCTAAATCATCCAAAGTTGAAAGTGTTTCTCCATTCATTTCAGATGCAACAGCCAGAGCAGTTTCCATTGACATATCAAAAAGAACCCGCCCCTCAACATTCCCAGCCAATCCTACAAATGCGGCAACACCCATTACAGCCTTGGAAGTAGACTTTAAATACAACTCTCCGCGCTGAACATCATCACCAAGAACTTCTTTCAATATATCAAATGCAGCTTCAACAAAGGGATTGATATACTCAACTCTCATATGGTTACTCCTTAAATTAGACTATCTTTTTATATGCGGTAACAGTATTACCATTAATTCGCTTCCATTCATTATCCGGTAATTCTTCATTTTGACCTATTATAAGAACACCGGTAGATTTTAATTTTTCACTAAACTCTTTAACCATTCTTAACTGCTCACTATAACTTAGAAAAGATAAAACATCTCTTGCAATAATGATATCCACTTCCGGAAAAGTATTAGGATGGGTTATATCATGATATTCAAATAAAATAATATCTTTCAGGTTTTGACTAAACTGAAATCTATCGTTAACAGGGACAATATACTTATCCATATATTCCGGTAAAGTATGCTTATCCAGCATAAGATTCGGTGCATTGGAAATACTCATTAAATCCTTATCATTTGCCCAAATTTTAATACTTGAATCTTTAAAATTATCTGATAACAAAGCAGCAATTGAATACGTTTCATACCCTTTTCCACAACCCGGATTCCATACCCGAACAGAACCACCAGGAATTTCCTTTAAGAACGAACCCACAATATTTCTATAATCATCACTCCAGAATCTACCGGAGTCAGGGGAATAAAAACGCGACAGGAATTCTTCTGAATCGGCTTCTGAGTGAAGCTGCAGATCCTTAGAACTGTTTCCTTTAAGACCCTTCCACTCATTAAACCGTTTTTCGACCCATTTATTATTTAAATCTGTAACATTAAATTTGCTGAATGTTCTGAGGGTTTCGGATATAAAACCCATATTAAATTCTTCAGGTTTATCTTCATCAAATGCTTCATTTTTATGAAAGTCAACTGTTGTAACTTCAACATCTTCAGCATCCTGTCCAAAAATACTTTCAACATCAAGAATTATGTACAGCTTGCTGTCTTTTTCAACAACGCCCTGGATAAATTTTATATTTATATCTCCAAATATTGGATGAGGCGGCTGAATTGTCCGGGAAGAAATACCTACCACTTTGTCAATAGAATCAACAATAACCCCAATCATATATTCATCCAGTCTGAGTATTATTATCTCATCTGAACCATCTTTTTCAGATTTAACTGATGGCAAATTAAACATTGTTCGAAGATCAATTATTGAAATAATATCACCCCTTAAATTATATACACCTTTAACATAGGGCAGGGAATTGGGAACATAGGTAAAATGTGTTGCTTTTGAGATTTCTCTGACCTTCATAATATCAATACTGTAGTCCTTTCCCGCAAGTGAAAAAGTAACCATTTTATAATCTACATTTTCAATCTTCTCTGCAACAGTACTTTCTACTTTATCTACCAGAGCATTCATCTGCATCTCCTACATTATTGAAGCTGAACGTCTTCTACGATTTTCTATTTCCTGCTTCAACCCAAGCTCAAGAAGCTGGCTCACATCTATTATTAA
>JALTGJ010000367.1 GCA_027077185.1 Spirochaetales bacterium
ATTTCCTGACCAGTTTCTATATCATTATAATTTAAACTCACCCGACCATTATTAAGAATGTATATCTTTTCATTGATATCACCCTTAAAATAAACAATTGAGTTTGTCTTGTAGCTGACTGCCTTGGGCATGGTATCTCCTGTTCCTCAATCTAAATTGTACTTTCCACAATTTTTTATGTCAACAACTATATTCTTTAAACTTTTTGCGCTATGTCAGATATTAAATTTATTAAGCACCTCTTCTCTAATAAATGGGTCGTTCACTGGCGAAAAAAGCCTCTCTTTTTGTTTATCGACAGTGTTTAGCTTACTAATAATTCTTTTTTTGAATGCACGGACAGAACGTACGGACAGCCACCCAGGGTTTGCAGAGCAAATCCTCTATGACTGTCCCTACTATACTGTTCTATCTCCTTTTATTATATTAACCCTATGATAGATTTACATACACATTCTTATTTCTCTGATGGGACCCTGTCGCCATGTGACTTGGTGGCTCTCGCTGAATCTTTAAAAATGAAAGCCCTTGCTATTACAGATCATGACACTGTAATGGGTATAAACGAAGGTATTAATGCTGCAAAAAACAAAACAGTAAATTTTATCCCTGGAATTGAACTGTCTGTACAACACAAACCAGGAGAGCTTCATATTCTGGGGCTCGGGTTAAAAAACTGGGATAATGCCCCAATTCTTGAAAAAATAAATAACAACAGGAAAAAAAGAAATACAAAAATTATTGAACTTATGAATTTACAGGGATTGAATATTAAATATTCTGATCTTGAAAAACTAACCAGGGGAACAATTGGCCGTCCGCATTTTGCAGCCTGGATGTATAAAAAAGGATATGTTAAAAATATTAATGAAGCTTTTACAGACTATCTGGGTAGAGGAAAGGCTTTTTATGTACCAAGAGAGATGATTTCCCTGGAAGAAGCAGTTGATTTTATACATAATTGCGGAGGCTATGCACTTGTTGCCCATCCACTTAATATAGCTGTAAATTTTTCTACTCTTCTGGAAAAGATTGATAATTGGCTGGATTTGGGTATTGATGGAATCGAAGGAATGTATTCAGGTGCAAAACGTAATATGACAAAAAGGTTATTAAAATATGCCAGGGCCAAAGGATGTTTAATTACCGGGGGTTCAGACTTTCATGGTACAAATAAGCCTCATATAAAGCCGGGAAGAACAAAAAAAATGGGTATCATAACTGATGAGTTTTTACCTATGGAACTTATGGTCCAAACCTGAAGATTTTGCGACGACTATTGAATTGGTCTGTTTTTGGCTTTTTCGACTAATAATGGGTCCCCGACACTTCGTGTCGCCCATTTTATCTTTATTTTCGCAGCTCCAATGCACTGTGTTAGAGAAGAAGTATTTTTAAAGTAGAAAATCTGATATAACGTAAAAAGCTTAAAATTGAGTGTTCATTGACCTATATTCTATTAGTTCGTATACTTTATTTGAAACAATTTACATGGAGTTGTAATGGCCGAACAGCTTATTTTGAAAAATCTGGATTTTATAAAGGTACTTCCTGTCTGGGCACAGGACCTTTCATACAAATATTGTTCCAAAACAACAAATTTATACCTGGTACATGGAAATATCAGAGATTTCCTTCCAAATAAGATGTATGAGGGTGAGTTTATATTTGTTAGAATACAGGAGTTTATATCTGAAGTTTTATTTGGGAATGAGGATATAATTACATATTATGACAGATCATCAGGTATCAACTTCTGTACTCCCGAAATGCAGAAAATATATCTGGAAACAATGAAAAAAGCTTTTCCCCATATGAAGGTGGAAGACTTTCTTGCGAAGGACCCTTATAAAGCCTTTGACCTTTTAGAAAAATACTTTTTAATGAATATTCCCAACAAACTTAGAATAGTACTTCTTATAGATTATGCCGAAACACTAATTCCAAATACAGAACTAACAAGTATGACAGAAGAAGACAGATACTGTCTGGTTACATTAAACAGGTGGTCACATGACCCTATTTTTACTCAAGGGGATGTATCTATAATTTTACTGACAGAAAACTTAAGCGATCTAAATACAACACTGGTAAGGTCTCCAAGTACTGTAAAGGTTGCTATTCCTATACCGGATGAGAGTGTTAGACGGAGTTTTCTGGAATTTCTTGAAAGGAAAGATGAACTTATACTTGAAAGCAAACTTAATCCATCAAAAATGGCAAAAATGACAAGTGGTTTAAACCTTATGAATTTAAACCAGATAGCAGCAGAATCTTTTCAGGAAGATAAACCGGTTACCTTTGAATATCTTAAAACAAAAAAACGAGAAATTATTGAAAATGAAGCTGCAGGATTATTGGAGTTTATAGAAACAAAGCATGATTTATCTTTTGTTTCCGGACATGATTTTGTTAAATCACGTTTCTACAGTGCTGTCAAAGCTATTAAACAGGGTCGGCTGGATGTCCTTCCTATGGGATATTTAGTTTCCGGACCAATTGGAACAGGAAAATCCTTTATGGTAACAGCTTTTGCAGAAGATATAGGA
>JALTGJ010000368.1 GCA_027077185.1 Spirochaetales bacterium
CCTTTAGAAGTACTTATTGATGAGTTAGGGGCAAGTTTCAAAATCCCTGCATTATTGGAGATATAAATATGAAAAAAAACGGACAAACTACTTTACAGGGAAGGGTAGGTATTTTTATTAATATTCCCCTATTTAGGTTTTTTACAATGTGTAGGTAAGGCTTCCTGTAGGACACTTCTCTACACATTCCAAACATTTTGAACAGCTGAAACTGTCTCCGGCAAGTTTTTTATCTTCTTTATAGAGTGAGAACTTCGGATTAAGTTTTGATATGTAACAGGTATCATCACAGATATTGCAGGATGTGCATTTTGATGGGTCTATTTTTATTTTTATAAAACTGTACTTATTCAGGAAGCCGCTTATCCATGCAATGGGACATCCCAGTTTATGGTAGTTATACATCTGTTGGCCTGTTTTATCTTTTTTGCTACCCATAAGTACTTCCATAAGAAGGCCAATGGGGCACATCCATCTGCAGAAAACCTTACCGAAGATTACGCCTAAAATGGAACCGAACATAACAACATAGATAAGAGAGATATTATAAAAATTTATTGCAAAGTAGACTGAAACAGCCAGAACTCCCTGTATTAGTCTTCGCTTTGTGATAATTTTGTTTAGCATTTGGCTACTATATATGAAAAATAAGATGTAATCAATATATGTAGGGACAGTCAAGCAGGATTTGATTTGCAAACCCTGGGTTGCTGTTTTTACTCTTATTGGAATTACTACATCAAATACATGTATATAGACAGAAAAAGAAGAATGCTGCCTCCCAGAACAAAGAGATGCCAGATTGCGTGATAGTATGGTATTTTTTTAAGGCCGTATATAATTGTTCCCAAAGTGTAGCTTAACCCTCCGCTTACCATTAGCAGTAAAAAATTAGTATTTACGGTGTTCATCAATGGTTTCCAGATGAATACTGCCATCCAGCCCATAATTATATAAAAAAGAACGTGAAGAAGTCCGTATCTTCCCCAGAAAATGAGTGTGAAAGCAATTCCAATTATGGTTAAGCCCCATTCAATTCCGAATATTGCCCATCCGGCTCCTCCCCCGACTGTAAGAGCTACCGGTGTATATGTTCCGGCAATAAGAAGGTATATGGACGAGTGATCCATTATTCTGAGTAGCCTTTTAGAAACCGGTCCTCTGGCCAGGTGATAAAATGTTGATGAAGAATAGAGTAAAATCATTGACAGTCCAAAAATAATGGCTCCTGTCATGGAAACAGCAGAATTACCTTTTATTACTCTGGATATCATAAGAATTGTTGCTAAAATGCTTAATAGAATTCCCATTCCATGGGTGCCTCCATTGGCAAGCTCTTCTTTTCGGCTGTCATGCTGGTGTAGAGTAATATTTTTTATAAGCCATTTTTTGAAAATTTTCATTGTTTAAGAGTATGTCTTTTTAATAAATAAAAGCAATAGTGAAATCCAATCCGTGTAGAGACGCCCAAATTGGGCGTCTGTACACGGAAAATCAATATGTGATTATGTTCTTCCCCGTTAAGGATAGAAGAGGAAATCCCGCACCGTGATGGGATATTGCATAGAGACAAGGCATGCCTTGTCTGCCACCAGGGACACAACATGTGATCCAGGTAATCAATCCGGGAGGAATTGCAACGGATAGCCTGGCCTGAGCGTAGCGAGGGAAACGGCCAAAGGAATAAAACCTATTACAATAAAAAAACAAATTTCTCCATGATCCCTAATACCTGAAATTTTGATTTATATCATGGGAAAATAAATTTTGCTGAACTGTCTTTGTATTATGAGTTCAACTGTTTGACTCTGAAAATCCAGATTTTGTTTAATAATGATGTTGAATTCGAAAGATATTCAGTATATCCTCGAGACATATTTTTACCACTATCGGGAGGGGTTTGGTGAAGGCAAAAAATTCTCTATCAGCACTAGGAAGAAAAATATTTCTTGACAGATACGCATTAAAAGATGGAAAAAAAGATACTCTGGCAATCCATGATACAGTTGTGGTTGTTGTAAATAAAGCAACCGGTCAGAGGGAGATAGGAAAGGTTTCTGCTATAAGTGGCAATACGGTAACAGTTGAGCTGGAGGATGGAACTAATCAGACCCTGCCTGTTGAGCAGCTTGATAAACCTTTGGAAACAGATCCTTTGCAGATGATAGAAAGAGTTGCCACGGCTCTTGGTGATGGAGAAAAAAGTGAAATTAGAGATGAATGGGTTAATAATTTTAAATGGCTTTTGGATGACTGGCGTTTTGTGCCTGCCGGAAGAATTCTAACCGGAGCCGGAACAGATCAGAATTTAACATTCTATAACTGCTATGTAATACCTTCTCCATCTGACAGCAGGGGTGGAATAATGGAGACCCTTGGCCATATGACAGAAATTATGTCCAGAGGTGGAGGAGTTGGTATAAATTTGTCTTCCTTAAGACCTCATCATGCCTATGTTAAAGGTGTAAACGGCCGATCCAGCGGATCTGTCTCCTGGGGGGCTCTCTACAGCTATGTAACTGGTCTTATTGAGCAAG
>JALTGJ010000369.1 GCA_027077185.1 Spirochaetales bacterium
CTACTATATAATACTGGAGGTATTATGAATACAAAAATTTTTAAAAACAATCTTTTTAAGCACAGACAAAGAATCATTGGGATATTTCTACTGCTTATCCTTTTAATTTTTTTAGCTGGATGTACGGCAGACAATGATGGAAAATCTGAAAGTTCAGTCAGCACAAATACAAAATCAACATTACAGACAATACTGGAAAGAGGAACAATTAGAGTTGGGACTACAGGGGATTTCAACCCAATGAGCTTCAAAGATCCAAAAACAGGAGAATATGCAGGTCATGATATTGAGATGGTAAAACAACTGGCTGCAGATATGGGTGTTGAAGTTGAGTGGGTTGCAACAGACTGGAAGAATCTGGTTAGCGGTGTGGCTGCCGGTAAGTACGATATAACTACAGGCGCATCATACAGTATGGGAAGAGCTAAAACAGCAGGCTATACTTTACCAGTTGTTAATGTGGGAACAGTCCCCTTGACCCTCAAAAAAAATGCCGACCGTTTTTCGACCTGGGCTGATCTTAATAAACAGGAAGTCTCTGTGGCAGTAACCCTTGGTACAATCTTTCAGGAACAGGCTACCTCACTTTTCCCTGATGCAAAAGTTGTATCAGTTGAATCCCCTGCAAGAGATTTTCAGGAAGTTCTGGCAGGAAGAACCGATGTTTCAATTACAAGTACCTTTGAAGCTTCCAAGCTAATAAAAACATATCCCGAACTAATGATAATTCCAGTAGATAAACCTAAATTTTCAAATGGCATTGGTCTTTTGGCACCTCAGAAGGATCAGGTTTTTATTAATTATCTTAATGTGTGGATTACAATGAAAACTAAAAGCGGCTATCTTCAGAAACTTGAAGACAAGTGGCTTGCTTTAAAATGAAACTAAAGAAACTTATTCAATTAAAGTTAATTATAATAATAGCCCTTGCTGGCCTTTTAACTTCCTGCGGATCAGGAAGTTACAGCTGGGGGTGGTTTGCCGTTTCCCCAACCAGTACAATCGGACAGCAAAATCTTGCATTTCTTATTAAAGGACTTCTTCCAACTTTAACTATTTCACTAATATCTATAGGAATATCAGTTTCCCTGGGTTTGGTACTGGCTCTCTTTGGCCTGTCAAAAATAAAAACATTTAACCATATTCATAGGGTATGGGTTGAACTTTTTCGATCAGTACCAGTACTGGTAATGCTGCTGTGGGTATACTATGGACTTCCAATATCAACAGGTCTTGATTTGGGTGTTATGGCTGCTGCAATAATATCACTGGCATTAACTGACAGCGCATTTGAAGCCGAGATATTTAGGGCAGGAATAAAGTCAATTCCCAAAAGTCAACGTGAAGCTGCAATGATTATGGGATGTACTGAACCCCAGGTTCTTTGGTATGTAATACTGCCCCAAACAATTCGAAATATATTACCCCCACTGGTTAATCAATTTGCATATATGCTTAAAATATCATCCATAGCTTCTGTTATAGGCCTTGGTGAATTAACCAGAAAGGCAAATGAACTTACAGTAATTGAATACAGACCTTTGGAGATATATACTATTTTGATTGTTGAATATCTGGCACTTGTACTTATTGTTTCTTTTGTTGCACGAAAAATCGAGAAAAAGCTGGATATGGGGAGAGAAGAGTAGGTTATAACAATCTATTTTTATAATTGGAATCCATGAATTTAAGTCGAAAAGTAAAACCGTTAGTTCCGGTTATCTCTATCCGACCATGGAGTTGATGTTCTCCAAGAGCATATATTGTTTCCATCCCAAGAGTAGACTGCTCACGAAAATTAAAATTATCTGCTACTCCAACTCCATTATCAGAAAAAAACAATTCAATCTCACCAGTGTTTGCTAATGATAAAGATACTGAAATTATACCCTCTTTTTTCCCAATAAAAGCATGCTTCATTGAGTTTACCAACAACTCACTTAATATTAGTCCGCAAGGTATTGCACTATCTATTAATATGTATATATCTTCCAGGTTAAGGGTTAATGAAACAAATGTCTGTGGTACTGAATAACTATCAATCATTAAAGGTACAATATTTTCTATATAGCTTTTTAAACTTATACGGGATAAGTCTTCAGATTCATATAATTCTTCATGTACCATTGCCATTGCCTGAATTTTCAACTCTGTTTTAATTAAGATATCCTTTAGTTCCTGGTTAACTATTTGTGAACTTTCCAGAGAAATCATAGAGGATATTACCTGCATATTATTTTTTGTTCGATGGTACAGCTCTTTTAACAGTACTTTCTTTTCTTCCAGCATAGCAGCAAGTTTTTCTTCTGTACTTCTTCTAACTATTACTTCATCGTTCAGTGTTGCTGTACGTTCCAAAACCCTTTTTTCCAGAACTGCATTTATTTTATTAACCTTTTCCCGTTCTGAATGAAGTAAATGGTTAAGGAAAAAATTTTTTCTATCAGACATTTCAATTTCATAACTTGCAATCATTCCTATAATATTGGCACCAATAAAGAAAAAATTATTATTTATAAAAATTAGGGTTGGAG
>JALTGJ010000370.1 GCA_027077185.1 Spirochaetales bacterium
AAACCGGACTTCAGGTTCTATAGTAAAACCTGTTTTTTCTTTTACAGTTTTAACTGTATCTTCAATAATTTTTTTTATATCCGAGGATTTTGCATTTTTACTGTTAATAATAATATTTCCATGAAAATCCGCAATTTTTGCTCCCCCTATGGAATAGCCCTTGAGCCCCAGGGAATCTATAATTTTTCCGGTTGGTCTGCCAAAATCCCTGTTATTTTTAAAAACTGATCCTGCACTTGGAAATTTATAATGTCCTTTATTTTCTCTGTCCTTTTTATGCCGGACCATTTTTTCCCAAATATCATTTTTTATTCCTTTTGTTAATTTAAAGGATGCAGAAAGGATGATTTTGCCAGATTTCTGAAAGGGTGATATTTTGTATGCAAAGCTATTTCTTATTTCATCTGTTTCCAGGCTGACTATATTCATGTTTTTATCAATATATTCTACATTTACAAGTATATCAGAAAGAGACACATTGTAACATCTTGCATTCATCCAAACTGCACCACCAACACTTCCCGGCATTCCATATATAAAGTCGAGTCCCCTCAGGTTTCTGTTTGCAGCAGTTTCCGCCAGACTGCTTATGAGAAGACCTGCCCCGGATGTACATATATTATCATTAAAATCTACTTTGTTAAATTTTGACATGTCTATTACAATACCTCTAATCCCCTTGTCTGCAACAAGAATATTTGCTCCTCCCCCCAGAATAAATATTGGTATGCTGTATTCTTCGGATAATTCCAGAATTTTAATCAGCTCCTGATAGTCTTCGGGTACAATAATAACATCAGCCGGTCCGCCAGTTTTAAAACTGGTGTAATTACTCATGAAGGTATTGTATTTGATTTCCCCTCTTATATTGATTTTTTCAAGTTTTTTACTTATATTTATTTTCACAATTCTATAATATGAGAAAAGAATAATTATTAACAGGGGCTTATTTGTGAAACTGCGTTTTTTTAATACAATGGGAAGGTCTGTAGAAGATTTTAAAACTATTAATAATGGTATGGTAAAAATGTACTGCTGCGGCCCTACTGTTTATAATTATGCTCATATTGGGAATCTCCGGGCTTATCTTTTTGACGATATACTAAGGCGTACTTTGGAGTATGCCGGCTACAGTGTGGATCATGTTGTAAATATTACAGATGTAGGCCACTTGACAGACGATAACGATGATGGTGAAGATAAAATGGTAAAAAGCTCCAGGGAAACAGGAAAGTCTGTCTGGGATATTTCTAAATTTTATACAGAAGCTTTTTTTAATGATATTGACAGCCTGAATATAGAGAGACCCACTGTAAGCCCAAGAGCAACTGATCATATTGAAGAAATGCAAAATCTTATTAAGGTTCTTGAGGAAAAGGGATATACCTATGAATCCGGGGGGAACGTTTATTTTAATATAGATAAATTCCCTGACTATGGTAAGCTGGCTCTTAGAGACAGACAGGATTTAAATGCAGGTTCAAGAGTTGCTATAGATCCCAATAAAAAAAATCCCCATGATTTTGTTTTGTGGTTTACCAATTCAAAGTTTGAACACCAGGCAATGCAGTGGGACAGCCCCTGGGGAAGGGGGTATCCTGGCTGGCATCTGGAATGTTCTGCTATGAGTATGAAGTACCTTGGGGAGCAGTTTGATATTCATTGCGGCGGTATTGATCATATCCCCATACATCACACAAATGAAATTGCTCAGTCAGAAGCAGCTACGGGTAAAAAGTGGGTTAGTTACTGGATGCATAACGAGTTTTTAATAATGAATAAGGGGAAAATGGCAAAATCCGCAGGTAATTTTTTAACCCTTAACTCTCTTGTAGAGGAAGGTTTTGATCCTCTGGATTACCGATATTTCTCTCTGGGGGGACATTACAGATCACAGCTCCAGTTTTCTTTCGAGTCATTAAAATCGGCCAGATCGGCCAGGGAAAATCTTTTTGACAGGGTTCTCCAGTTAAAGAAAGAAACAGATAATTTACCCTCAGAAACTCCCGGATTATTGGCCCAGGAGTATATATCAAAGTTTCAGGATCATATTTCAAATGATCTGAATACTCCTCTGGTTTTGGCAGATTTATGGTTAATGCTGAAAGATACAAAGCTTAATTCAAAAGATAAGCTGTTTGTTGTTTATAATTTTGACAGAATACTTGGTTTCGATCTTAAAAACCTTTCAATTTTGGAAAAGAAAATTGAAACTGAAATAGATCCTGAAATAAAAAACCTCATAGATTTAAGAAATACTGCAAGAGAGGAAAAAAACTGGAAGAAAGCAGATGAATTAAGAGATTTAATTTTTTCCATGGGTTATACTGTTAAAGATACTCCTGCAGGAACAGAATGGTCAAAAAATGTGTAACTTTATTTTAGTACAGTTGTTTGCATGGACATAGGGGAGGATCAATCTTATACCTTCAGGGAAGTTTATGATCAGGTATTTCCTGTTCTTTTTAAAGTTGTGTATCATATAGTTAGTGATAAAGGAGTTGCTGAAGATCTTTGTCAGG
>JALTGJ010000371.1 GCA_027077185.1 Spirochaetales bacterium
TCATAATGCTGAGCCATATCATAAAAGGACTTGCCGGATTCCGCTATACCCGAAACTGCCTCTGTAACAAATCTTTTTCTTAATCTGTCTTCTATTTCTTCTTTTGTAAACTCACCATCAGTTCCAACTACGTTTCGGATAAACTTCTCAGGATCCATTATATGAAAAGAGAAATGTCCTCTTGCAGTCATTTCAAGAAGCCCAAATTCCGGGTCACGCATCCTAAACGGGCCAGGGGTACCCCAGCCAAAACCTGCAGCTTCTCTTGTAGGCATAAAGACAACCTCTGCCTTAAAAGGAGAATTAAAACCATACTTCCACCCTTTAAGAGTTGAAAGGATTGGGAGATTCTGTGTTGTTAGATCATACATTCCGGGTCGAAATACATCTGCAATCTGGCCTTCATTGATAAATACAGCTACCTGACCTTCTCTGACTGTCAGCTTTGCACCATTTTTTATTTCATTTCCATAACGTTCAAATCTGTAGGCAAGAGTGTCCGCATCATCTTCAAGCCATTCGACGATATCAATAAACTCACCTTTTAGTTTACTAAGTAATCCCATTATATTCCTCCATATTTATCAGGGCGTAGCCGCTGTTAAGTATTATTCTATACCATTTTTCTTAATAATTCATTTAGTATATGTGATAAGTGGTATTATTGCAAAAGATATTTATTGCATATTGTAATTTCAAGACAATTTCAAATGATAATTGACATAGATTTTTGTACAAATTTAAATTTGTAATTACAATTTGTAAGGATTTATAAATTAATACTGATTACCGATTGTATGTCAATTCAATATCTAATTTTTTTTCAAGTGTGGAAAAGTGCTTATCGTATGTCCAGATTAGTGATTCACGGTGCATTGCTTGTGCTGCAATTATTAGATCAGTAAGCGGTAACGTGAATCCCGCTCTTCGCATTATAAACCCGAGTTCTCCTGCCTTAGCAAAAGTTTCTGAATTTATTTCTGCAATATTTAAACCATCCAAAACAGAATTCAGCTCATTGACCTCATTTTTATCCCTGGAACCAACAAGAAGTTCCGCTCGGACAACATCAGATAACAAGACTCTGTCTTCGGATATTAAATTTTCTAATTTATCACTTATTCCTGGATCTGAATCCTTAAAAAAATCGACCCAGATACAGGTATCAACCATTATGTATTTCATTAATCTCTTTTTCCCTGAGTTTTTGAAAATCAAAATCATCTGCCAATAATTTCTTCCCTTTAAAGCTTAGAAGCTTTTCTCTTTTAAGCATACGTGTATATTCCTGAAGGGCTTTAATTATTACAGCAGTTCTGGTTTTCTGATTTGATAATTTTTGGGCTTCATCTATTACAGAATTGGGTATATTTAGTGTAGCTTTCATATATACTCCTTTTATATACTTTAAGTATATACTATATAAATGTCAATGATTTTAGTTATAGAGGCTTTTAAGCAGAGTTCTGTACAGAATTATAGATATATACCTACAAATCGTCTATATTCCCCTCTACTGACGGAGGTGCAGCTAAACTATACCAGGAGGATCAGGTATCCAGGATACAGGCAGACATATGATCACCCTGTATATTCTTTAGCTCTGGTCTTTTCAGGCTGCACTCAGGAACCGTATACTTACATCTGGGATGAAAATGACAGCCTGCTGGCGGGTCTATGGCACTGGGAATTTCACCCCTTGGGATCTCTTCGGTTCTTCGCTGGGAAGGGTCCGGAACCGGCACTGCAGCAAGAAGAGCCTTTGTATAGGGATGATGAGGATTGTCGAATATTTCTTTTATATCCCCTATTTCAACTATCCTGCCTAAATACATTATTGCAATTCTGTCACAAAGATATTTTGCTGTTGATAAATCATGAGTAATAAAAAGATAGGTAAGATCAAATTCTTTTTTAAGGTCTTTCATAAGTTCAAGAATCATAGCCCTTACAGAAACATCTGCCATAGCAATAGGTTCGTCTGCAACTATAAACTCCGGATTAGTAATTAGGGCTCTGGCAAGAACAACCCTCTGACTTTGACCACCGGAAAGCTGATGAGGGTATTTATAGTACAGGAAAGAAGCAGGTGTTAAACCAACCTTCTCCATAAAAGACATTACTTCTTTTTCTATTTCCTTCTTACTCAGTGTTGTATGAATTTTAAGGGGATGGCCAATAGCATCTCCAACCTTCATACGGGGGCTCAAAGAAGAATTTGGATCCTGGAAAATGACCTGCATTTTATTTCGAAATGCTCTCATTTCAGATTTTGATCTTTTTGCCAATTCCTCCCCATTGTATTTAATAGAGCCGGAAGTGGGTTCCAATAGTTTTAAAAGAAGTCTCCCGGTAGTTGATTTTCCCGAACCGCTTTCACCAGCAAGCCCAAGAACCTCACCCTTCTTTATAGCAAAAGATATATCATCCACTGCATGAACATAAGACTTTTTTGTTCCGGCAAAAATTTGATCAAGAATATTTTTTTGTACTGCAAAATCTTTTTTAAGGTTTTCTACAT
>JALTGJ010000372.1 GCA_027077185.1 Spirochaetales bacterium
TATTGCCCCTGGAGGAAAGCAGATGAAAATTGCCGCATCTGCAGACGGGAGTAATCATCTTATACGAATAACAGATGATCCTCCCGAAAATAACTGTAAGCCTGCTGTAGACTATATGTTCAGATCCGTAGTCTCCTGTTTCCCGGGTAAAATCACAGCAGTTATTATGACGGGTATGGGAAATGACGGAACAACAGGAGTTAGACTTATTAAACGGCATGGGGGATTAAGCGTAGTTCAGGACGAGAAAAGCTGTGTTGTTTATGGTATGCCCATGGAGGTGGTCAAGGCAGGTGCTGCAGACCTGGTACTTCCTCTTGATATGATTTCTTATGCAATTGAGAAATCAGCACGAAGGACAGGCTGATAAGTGGCATCAGTTAAAGTAACCCCTGAAGAGTTTTCAATATTTACAAAATATATAAGTGATATTTCCGGTATACATTTAAATTCGGGAAAAGAATATCTTCTGGAGACCAGACTGGTAAAAATGCTGAATAGTACTGGTACAGATAATTTTACAGATCTATACAATAAAATACGCTCCGATTTTTCAAAAAAACTGGAACAGGAATTACTAAATGCAATGACAACAAACGAGACCCTTTTTTTTCGTGATAGGGCTCCATTTGATCTTCTTCAGCATAAAATTATTCCCGATTTAATTGATCGCAGGATTCCAGGATCAGATATCAATAAATCCCCTCTTACCTTAAAAATATGGAGTGCTGCATGCTCCACAGGCCAGGAGGTTTATAGTATTGGCATAGTTTTAAAAGAGTTACTGGGGGATATAACAAAACATAATGTAAGTATTCTGGGTACAGATATCTCTGATGATGCTGTGACAAAGGCAAGTTACGGCTATTATAATTGGGTGGATATTGAAAGAGGTCTTCCTAAGGAAAAATTGAACAGGTATTTTAATAAAGAAAATGATAAATGGAAAATTGATGATGAAATAAGATCAATGGCAACTTTTAAAAAACTGAACTTAATGGAAGATTTTAGCAGGCTGGGAATGTTCGACATAATTTTTTGCAGGAATGTGGCGATATATTTTCCTGAAGAGAAAAAGAAATCCCTATTTAACAGAATAGCACAGATATTAAAACCTGATGGTTCTCTGCTAATTGGTGGAACTGAAAGCATTGCTACAGTTTGCCCGGCATTTGAATCCAAACGGTATCTCCGATCTATTTTTTACCAGCATAAATACTGATTAGTGATACTTCACTTATTTATGTACCTTATCTCAGGAATCTTAAAAAGACTTTCTTTTATCATTGTTATGTAGTATAAAGAAATATAAAAAGTAAAATTTTAAAATATAATCGTATTACAAGTGCTGATATAATAGCTGTAAAAGTTATATTTTTTGTTATTATTTCTGTTTCTGTACATGCGAAAAAGCTGTCTTTTACTACATTGAGGAGCAAATTATGCCTGTTACTGCCATAGATTATAATAATCCATATCCTGTGACCAGAGAAATATATTGGGTAGGTTTTCATGATAAAGAAGCTAATTTTCGTTGTAATCCATATCTTCTTATAGATGAAAAAGATGTTGTCCTGTTTGATCCTGGATCAATCCCTCATTTTCCAATTGTTATGAGAAAGGTTATTGAAATTATTAATCCAGGTGAGATAACTATTATTGTTGCTCATCACCAGGATCCGGATGTTTGCGGGAATCTGTCAGTAATTGAGGACGTTATTGATCGTGACGATTTACAGATTGTAGCTCATAGTCAGTCCAGCCTGCTTATTCGACATTATGGTTTAAGATCTTCTTTGTATGATGTTGATGAACATGATTATAAAATTATGTTGAAAAGTGGCAGAGTATTGGAATTTATTCACACTCCCTTTCTTCATTCACCAGGTGCAATAGTAACTTATGATAAAAAGAGTAAAAGTCTTTTTAGCTCCGATATCTTTGGTGCAGAGTCAGAAAACTGGACCCTTTTTGCCGGGAAAAATTATTCCAAACAGATGAAGTCTTTCCACCAGGGATATATGGCCAGTAATAAGCTGTTAAATTCCTTCATGGTTAAACTGGAAGAACTTCAGATTGATAGAATACTTCCTCAACATGGTTCTATCCTTGAAGGGAATATGGTTTCTAAATCAATAAATTTTCTTAAAACTCTTCCCTGTGGGGCAGATTTGATTAAAGAGTAGGATATGGAAAAACGAATCAATGAGTATGGCAGCAGACATGTGGAAGAGATACACTCGATAAATATCGAGCTAATTGAAAAAAGTCTCCATATGCGTTGTCTCAGTTATTTGTCTCAAATTAAAGCAGAATTACTTACTGAGACCATATATGAAGTTGAAAGCGGCAGGAAAGTTCTTAGTAGCTACAATAAATCTATTATCGAGCAAAGGGATGCACTGGTTAAAAAAACAAGAGAGGTTGAAGAAAAAAATATTCAGCTGAAACAATCAAAAGAAATGGCAATAAGAGAAAAAGAGAAGGCTGATATTGCAAATAGGACAAAGGATAAATC
>JALTGJ010000373.1 GCA_027077185.1 Spirochaetales bacterium
GCTTTTATCGATTCCATCAGTGCCGTTCTGTCCTTTACAATATCACCTGTCAGTTCTTTCATACCCTCAAGTCCCTTGATCATTACACCAAGAGCATCCCAGGAAAGAGCACCAACATCATCAGGAATATATCCGTAATCGGCTTTATACCGATCAATAAATTCTTTTGTGGCACCTTTTGCTCCGGCTGCTGCATAATGAGTAATAAAATATTTTCCTTTTACAACATCTCCGGTCAAAGTTACAAGTTCTGCTGAACCCCAGGAATCTGAACCAAGAACATTTCCTTTCCATCCAAGATCCTGAGCCTGTGGGAGAGCTAATGCTACCTTGTTATAATAAATCGGCATAAATATAAAATCCGGTTTTGCAGCAATTATTTTTGTAAGCTGTACTGAATAATCCTGATCTTTCTGACCAAAACTTTCATATGCTACAACAGAACCTTTCCCATGAAGTTTTTCAAATGCAGCTGTAAAATACTCTGCAAGACCTTTGGAATAGTCATTATCAAGATTATAGATAACTGCTGCTGTTTTGGCATTAAACTGTTCAGTTCCAAATTTAGCTGCTACAGGGCCTTGAAAGGGGTCAAGAAAGGCAGCTCTGAAAACGTAAGGTCTGTCAAGAGTTGTTGCAGGATTGGTTGACCAGGGTGAGACCATAGGTGTTCTGTTGTCATTGGCAACTTCTCCACCAGGAATCGCCTGTTTTGAAGAATTAGGACCGATAATTCCTATTACCTTATCCTGTTCAATAAGTTTTAGAGCTACTGCAACAGCAGATTCAGCTTTTGACTCATTATCCTCATAGATAAACTTGACAGGGTATTTAACACCACCAATTTCAACACCACCAGCAGCATTAATATCTTTTAGTTTCATCTCTGCTGCAAACTTTGATGCCTCTCCAACCTTGGGAATATCACCAGTCATAGGGATATTAAAACCAATTTTGATAACTTGTTCCTTATCACCATTAGCGAAAAGGGGAACCATTGCAACAATCATTACAATGATTAACAGTAAAGTAAATTTGTTTTTCATATAAAACTCCTCTGTAGGTGATCATAACCTGATAATCTCTATCACGCAAGTAAAACTTTCATTTTATTTGCTATTGCATCTCTTTAGCCAAATTTTTATACAGTTTTTTCACCATTTTCTTAACTTTATTCAGATTTTTTAATTATTATTTTTTTATATACACCTACAAATGAACAATAGATTACTTTTATATAAATTTCACAGACAAAACAGTATAAGCTTGTTACTTTATTAAAATATTAATTTATTTAATAAACCTTAAAGCACAATTAAACTGATATATATTTAATATTTATTTTACAATTAACCTGTTGGCAATTAAATCAGCGTCCCTGCAAACTTCAGCTTCATCAAGGGTAAGTAATGCCCTGTCTCTCATTAACAGGCGTCCATTGCAAATAACTGTACAAACATCCGATGCCTGGGCAGAGTAAACAAGAGAAGAAACAATATTCAGTTTTGGATAAAAATGTGGTCTCTCTGTATCCAGAATTATTATATCAGCTTTTTTCCCCACCACAATTGATCCTGTTATGTTATCAATTCCAAGGGCTTTTGCACCATTTAGTGTTGCCATCTGAAGAGCCTTATATGCAGGAACAGAAATGGGGCTATGATCCGCAGCTTTGTTTACAAGAGCCGTCAAATTTATTTCTTCAAACATGTTAAGATTATTATTACTGGCAGGACCATCTGTACCCAGGGAAACATTAATACCGGCAGCAAGCATCTTACTTACAGGAGCAAAGCCATTGCCGAATTTCAAATTACTCCCCGGATTATTAACAACAGAAACATTATGTTCTGCAAGAATTTTTATATCATCATCCGTTACTTTTACGCAGTGGGCAGCATAAGTTCTATTTTCAAATATTCCACAATCCCGGACATATTCAACTGGTGATTTTTTATATATGCTGTAAATTTCTTCAACTTCCCGTCTGCTTTCTGACAGATGAATGTGTACTCCGGTGCCAAGTTCCCCAGCAACAGAAGCAATCTTTTTCATGTATTCAGGAGCACATGTATAGGGAGCATGGGGACTCATATCAATTTTAATACGTCCATCATCTGAATTATTCCATTTATGAAAAAGATCTATAGCCTCATCCAGTTTATACAAATCCTCCGGTCCGTTAAAAACAAGCCCCCGTGATAAATTTGCCCTTAATCCCGTGTTACTTACAGCTCTGGCTACCTCATCCATAAAAAAATACATATCTGCAAAGCTGGTAATCCCCGAACGGATCATCTCTGCAATACTAAGCATTGAGCCGGCATAAACATCTTTACCGGAAAGTTTTTCTTCCAAAGGCATTATACTGTCATTCAGCCAGGTCCAAAAAGGCAGATCATCAGCATAATGCCGCATTAGCGACATTGCAATATGGGAATGTGAGTTTATCAAACCGGGAAGAACTATTTTCCCTTCAGCATCAATCTCGGTAGCAGCTTTAAAATTTGCCGGTATATCCCCAATAAAAACTATCTTATCCCCTTTCACCCCAAGGTTTCCCTGAATAAATTCAGGATTCTTAGAATCCATGGTTAGAATTTTTGCATTTTTAATTAATAAACTCATACTTACAGCCTACAACCCTGTTTCTTTATTGTCAATTAAAAAGCTCTTTCTAAAAACAGCAACAAGAAAAATTGCACCCATAATTACTGCTGCACAAAATAGATACATTACCGAAAAACCATATCCATCAAGAATAAGACCACTCAAACTGCTTCCAATAAACCCTGCAAGACCATAACTAATTCCACCAAAAATCGCCATTGCCAATGCTCTGGATTTTTCATTTATTTGATTATTTATTAAAACAATAATAGTTATATGCAGCAGTCCAAATGAAAGGGCATGGAGAACCTGTCCAAACAGGACAAGGGGCAGGGGTGGAACCATTGCATAAATAAGCATTCGAACTACAGTACCGGCAGCTGCTAAAAGAATCATTTTAGCCACACCATAACGAACAACATAGCGGCTTCCCCATAGTACAACAGGAATTTCAGCTAATGCTCCTATGCCCCATATTCCGCTAATTCCCTTAAGGTTATAGACATCATGAAGATATATAGAAAAAAAAGAATAATACCCTGACATACCCATCTTAATAAAAAATGCCGCAGTAATACCCACCCAGAAAACAACAGGCATTGAAATAACAGTAGCCAATAATTTTGATTTATCGCCCCTGTTGATCCGGCTTTTTATGCCTTCACTGCCAGTTATCTTTGGAATATGAGGAAGACTCAAATTACTTAAAAAAAGCATTCCCATAAGAACTGTAAAAACAATTACTATCCTTATAGAACTTGACGAATCTAAAAAACCCCAAATTTGATATAAGAATGAAATTCCTACATAGCCGATACTGCCCCATATTCTTGCCTGACCGTATTCCTTAACAACATCGACAAGTGTTCTTGAGGCCAGTGCATCTGTTAGAGAAGCTATCGGCCGGTACATCATTCCAAAAAAAACAAGAACCAGTACTGTACCAATAAATCCAATATCAAATACAAACAAAAAGAAAGACAGCCCTGCTCCAACAGTAAGAACAAGCAAAACAGATTTATATTTACCTATCCTGTCGGCAAACCAGCCAATTAAAAGCGGCCCGAAAACACCTGTAATCTCAAATACTCCAAGAAGAAAACCAATCTCAGATGCACTGAATCCATGCATCTTAAGAATTTGCTGCAGATAGGGAATAACCGTTGCCATTGCCGCAAAAAAAATAAAATAGTTAATACTAAATCTGAATACCAAAAAATCCTCCGGTGACCTTACCCATATTACTTGAAGATGCTAATATAAACAAATGAAATACAAATGCCTTATGTTAGATCATGATGATACAGCAGTAGACAGTACACCTTCCATTCATCATCCGGCTCATATTGAGCAAATGAAACAGCTTGGCCGATCCCACCAGGCATTAAATTTAGAGGACTGGTTTAAAATCAACTTTGACCCCGGACTAGTAACCTACTTTAAAGAAACACTTACCTTTACAGAAGAGGAAAACAAACTCTGCTATGCAATTTGGAGAGATTTTACAACTAAATCAAAATATCCTCCTTTTTTCCCCGGCATACTTAACTTATTAGGTAGGTTTATAAAGGCGGGTGGGATTCTTATAGTTGTTTCCCACTCTGAACCTGATATTATCAAAAGGCATTACAGGGAACAAACAGATTTCCCAGGACTTAAACCTAATCGTATTTTTGGGTGGAACGGCAAAGCGGAAGAAAACAAACCAAACATCTGGCCTGTAACTGAAACGATAAAACAGTTTAACCTGAAAAAACGAGATATTCTGGTGGTAGACGACCTAAAACCAGGAATTACCATGGCAATAAATGCAGGAGTCGATTCTGCTGGCGTCGGATGGAGTCAGAGCCATAGGATTCCGGAAATTAAAGCAGATTTGCAAAATGAATGCACCTATTATTTTGAAAAGATTAGTGATTTAGAAAATTTTCTTTTCACTGTTTGACTTTTCCTGTATATATTATATACATTTGTATATAAGGATTGAAATAAGATGGCTATTAGTATAAGAAACCCAATTGCTGAAAAATTGGCCAGAGAGGTAGCAAAAGAGAGTGGTGAAAGTTTAACTCAGTCAATAATCCACTCCCTTGAAGAAAGGCTGGAAAAATTACAGGGGCGTCGTGAACCACAGAACCTACTCCAGGAGATTATAGAAATAGGCAATAGATGTGCTGCTCTACCTGATATTGATCAGAGAACTTCTGATGAGATTCTTGGATACAATGAAAATGGTTATTGATACTTCTGCAATAATTGCAATACTTCTTAACGAACCGGAAAATGAAAGTATTTCTGAAGTATTAGCTAAAAGTTCTAAACGCCTGATGAGTGCATTTACAGCTCTTGAATGCGGAATAGTAATCGAAGCTAAAAAGGGAGAGTCAGGGGGAAGAGAACTGGATCTTCTATTTCATAAACTAAATATTGTAATAGTAAATATGGACTCAAAACAGTTTGAAATAGCAAGAAAAGCATGGAGATTATTCGGGAAAGGAAGACATCCTGCAAAACTGAATATTGGTGACTGCTGCGCCTACGCTTTGTCTGCCCACTCAGGGGAACCTTTATTGTTCAAGGGAGATGATTTTTCAAAAACCGATATCTGTAGAGTTGAATACTAGCCTGCTAGTCCTGATGTTTTTTCTTCATCTTTTTCCTTGATAAAGATATACCACCAAAACCACTTATAATAGCCATATAGAATCCAAGATCATACCACCAACCTGTATTATTAACCTCATAAACTCTGATATTTCCATTAAAAATACCAATAATAAGAGATAACGGTGCAACCCAGCCATGCCATATCCCGGAGAAAAATCCTGCAGGCTTATCAACTGACCTGTTACCATCTCCAGGCAAACAAGATAATAAAAGAGAAGCCAACAATACTATAAGTAAAATCTTTAAAAGATTTTTCATACTCATCTCCTTTTATTTAATAATACTTACATTTTTGTAAAATACCAATAAATACTTTCAAAAGAATCATTCTAAGTGCTATTACAGCTTATTTATATATGCTAGATTCTCTAAATGCAAATATCAGATAAGTTATTCCCCTTTAAATTCAAATTACCCTTCAGTTATGGGTGGATAGCTCTTGTTGCAGGCACTATCGGTGTAATTATGAGCATTCCGGGGCAGACTATGGGGGTATCCGTATTTACAGATTTTCTTATTGACTCCCTGCAAATATCACGTACAGGCTTATCCACAGCATATTTGATTGGTACAATACTTAGCTCTCTTCTCCTCTCCCGGGGAGGCAGGTTTTACGACCGCTTTGGTGCAAAAATTACTGCTCTTATAGCTGCTCTTGCAATGACTATTGTACTTTATTATCTCTCGTGTATTGATACTATTAAAGAAAGCATTTCTTCGCAGGGAATACTCACTCCCGGAATTACAGCTTTTATCCTTCTGGCTGCAGGTTTTTTTGTTCTCCGATTTTTCGGCCAGGGTATTCTTACCATGGTTTCAAGAAATATGGTAGTAAAATGGTTTGACAAAAAAAGAGGATTGATAGTTGCAATTATGGGATCATTTACAGCCTTTGCATTTTCTCTATCCCCAAAACTTTTCAATTCCATGATAGATATTTATAACTGGAATGGTACATGGAGAATTATAGCTCTGGTTGCTTTTCCAATATTTATCCTTATTATAATAATATTTTTCCGGGACTGGAAACCGGAATCAGATAAAGAGAGGTTTGCATCTCTCCAGGACAAGATCCCAGTCACAGAGCTAACTCAGAGGGATTCAAAAGATACAACCCTTAAAGATGCTTTAAAAACCAGAGTATTCTGGAGTTATAATATCGCAATTGCCCTAATGTCTATGTTCGGTACTGCATTCACCTTCCATATTGTTTCAATTTTCTCCTATGCAGGTATGGACAGAGCTGTAGCTGTTTCTGTTTTTATTCCAATCTCTATTATATCTGTAATCATCAGCTTTACAGGAAGCACCCTTTCCGACTATATAAGTCTAAAAATTATTCTTGCACTGGAACTCATAGGACTCAGCATAGCATCTTTTGCATTAATTTTTCTTAGACCTGGAGTCCCTGTTATATTTCTTATTGCTGGAATGGGCATTGCTAATGGAACATTTGTTGTCCTTTTAAATATTGCCTGGGTCAATACCTTCGGTAAACTGCACCTTGGAACTATTTCTGGATATGCTATGGGTTGGACAGTAGCAGGAAGTGCCCTTGGACCCTTTCTTTTTTCTTTTTTGAGAGATCTCTACGGTAATTATAATCTGGCGATTTTTGTAACATTAGGTATGATAATAATTCTTTCCCTGTTTTCATTCGTAGAAAGGAGCTAAAACTAATAAATGGAATTCTTAACTAACACTACACCCCAATTAATAGTAATGGATCTGGACGGGACAGCACTTAACAGCAGCAACACTCTTCCTGTCAATCTAACCAGAATTTTAAAATCGCTAATAAGTAACAAAAAATGCAGGGTTGTACTTGCCTCAGGCAGATCCATATCATCTATGAAACCAATTGCTCAGAACCTAAATCTTACAGCTCCGGTAATTACATTAAATGGAGGTGTAATAATAGATCACTTATCTGATAAGATTTTTTTTGAAAAAAATCTTCCAGATAATATTTATATTGAAAGTATTGAAATATTAAAAAAACTTCAAATGGATTTTGTTGTTTTTACCCCAAACACTGTTTATTCCTTGAAGCCCTCATATATAACAGAGATTTTAAAAAAATATACAGAAAATACAATTAAATGGACTGATGATTTAAAAAATATAAATTCCCCTGTTAAAATGTTATTTATTCCTAAGTCTAAAGAAGAAATTGCTGCTGTAAAGAGAGAAACACAGCATCTTGAGATTGATACAATTGACTCAGGTTTCCAATTTGTCGAGATTGTCCCAAAGGGGGTTAATAAG
>JALTGJ010000374.1 GCA_027077185.1 Spirochaetales bacterium
GTATAAGTTTCTCAAATTGTGATAGTTTTATTTTGGAAATAAATTTTAGTGAATGCCTTATTAACAGTTGTAATTTTTCGGATCTCAATCTTCATAAATGCAGATTCAGGGAATGTAAAATTGTTGAAAGTGATTTTGTTAATACCCAACTGGTGGAAGCTGATTTTTCAAAATCACAGTTTAAAGGATCTCTATTCAGTAATACCAATTTATTAAAAGCAGATTTTTCAGGTGCCTCAGGATATTCCATTAACCCATTAAGCAATAATTTAAAAAAAGCTATTTTCACTTTACCCGAAGCAATTAGCCTCCTCGATTATATGGACATAATAATTAAAGACTCGGACCTATATTAGCCATGCCTTAAGGATGCAAAAATTTAACAAATTTATCATACACCCTCCATTATTGAATAACTTTTGCTAACGAAGTATAGTAATCATTGTAAGGAGAATAACCATGAGTGTAACAAAGAATGATGTCATAAAAACTCTTGAAGATGTTAAACATCCCGCTATTAACCTGAGTCTAATAGAGCTGGGAATGCTTCGGGATATTACCCTTAATGGCAATATTGTTAATGCTGAATTTGTATTTCCTTTCCCTAATATCCCCATAAAAGAAGCATTGTTTGCGAGTGTGCGTACCCCTCTTGAAGCAATGAATTTAAAAGTGGTTTTTTCTGAAGCAGTGATGACACAGGATGAAGTGGAGAGGTTTTTGGCTCTGGAAACGGTAAACTGGAAGAGTTAAGAAGTGAAAGTTCTTTTTTATCAGAAAGAAAACTCTTTTTGGAAAACAAAGTGTTCACAACTGGAACAGTATTTTCCTGATACCATCTTTGTCTTTGATGCTGACGAGCATACCCGTGAATGTATTGATGCTGATGTCATTATTACCCTCAAATTATCCTTTCTCGGATCTTGATAATGTTGTTTTCTCGCCGCATATGGCGGGTTTTACGCGTAAGGCGGCTGCTGAGAATATCAAACAGGCATATGAGAATCTTGAATCTTTTCTAAAAACAGGGAGTCCTGTAAATGAAGTAAACATTCAGGCAGGCTATTAGCAGATATAGATAGAAGAGAAACCCCGATGAACAGTTACTGGGTTATTTGACGATTAAGATTTAACTGAGTCGACCTTAATTCTTCTGGAGGCTTTTGCGATATCTATTGAATTGGTCTGGTTTTGGCTTTTTTCGCCAGCCTTTGTCCATTATATTAGAGTAGAGCTGTTTATAAAATTTAAATGTGATATAGCGCAAAAAGCTCTTCTGCTAATTATAAATAGCAAAAGTGGAGGTAGAATGGTCATCTGCAGAATAGGGGATAACCCAACATTGATAAAAGGAATAACTGGCATGGCAGGTGAATATACCCATCTGCCGCTGCTTATAGCATAAAGTTCAAAGGCCCATGTTATCAAAAATCCCATACTAACTACCAGCAGTACCCTGGGTACAGTTATTTTGCGAATCCACCATATATCCTTATATATCAATAAACCGCAGAACCAGATAAACAGAATTATATTTGCATCGCCAAAAGTGGCTGCCAAACAAACTAACCATGAGCTGAGTTCCTTAATTGAAAGACCTTCAAATAAGGGCATTTGAAGCATTTCCCAAATATAGTTGCTAAGAACAGAGTAGATATACATAGGAACAATAATGTGAACCAGAGTATAAATTATTGTTTTTTTCTTCATTTTTATAATTGAACTGTACCTCATTTATGCTGGTTTTCTGTACTGAAATTCTTGAAGCTTCAACAATGTGAACCTGCCAAACAGTATAACCTTTGTAAATATTATTATCAATTAAGCTATTTGCGCTGTACAACAAATTCTAATTTATAAGGACTTCTTCTCTAATCTAAGAGCAATACACTACGCAAAATAGCCCTCAAATCCTAAAAGTTAGGTACATCGCAATAGCCTAAATCGGAAGAATACTTGACATCGAATCATTATTATATTATATATGAACATATGATCATATATAAGGAAACAAAATGAAATCTGAAGACGGTAAATGTAAGACATTTTTAATTCATCCTGGCGCAGTGGAAAAGGTAAGGCAGGATATTCCTCATGAGGAGCTTTTAATAGATCTGGCAGATTTTTTCAAGATTTTCGGTGATACCACACGCATAAGGATTTTAAGTGCACTGTTTGTAACGGAGATGTGTGTGTGTGATCTTTCGGAGGTTCTTAGTGTTAGCCAGTCTGCAATGTCCCATCAGTTAAAGACTCTGCGGCAGGCCGGACTTGTAAAGTTCAGAAAAGAGGGGAAATCGGCGGTCTACTCCCTTAAGGATAATCATGTAAAACAGATACTTGATATCGGAATTGTACATATAACAGAATAGCAGGGAGATAGAAATGGAAAAATATACTTTAAAGAATCTGGATTGTGCGGATTGCGCATTAAAAATGGAAAATGGTCTTAAAAAACTGGATAGTGTAAACTTTGCAACCATAAATTTTGCAACAGCACAGCTGCAGA
>JALTGJ010000375.1 GCA_027077185.1 Spirochaetales bacterium
GGAGGTGGTGGTATAAATGCTGGTAATTGTGTTCTTACAATAAGTAATTCAATAATAAACAATAACATCGCATCCCGTGATACTGATTCTGACGGTGGTGGGTTAAATATAGAAGAAAGTACTTTTTTACTTGATAATGTGACAGTTAGTTTTAATGAATGTAATGGGAATGCCGGTGGAGGGATATTTCTTAATAATACTACTGGAACATTTTTAAATTGTGAATTGATGAATAACCATGGAGTTGATTGGGGAGGAGGTATTAATGGCTGGAATAGTTCTATAACCCTTAACGGCTGTACAATAGAAAGTAACACTGTAAATAATAGTGGGGGTGGAGTTAATAGTGGCGGTAATCCGGACTATGAAACCATTATTACTAATTGTACTATAAGTAACAATTCTCCTGATAATATAACTGGTTCATGGATAGATGGATCCCTCCCGACGGTTGTTTACGCGGCAGTAACACCGGACCATGGGGATATTGGTGACACAATTACCCTTACAGGGAGTGGTTTTGGATCTGGGCCCGGAGGTATATATTCCCTTTATTTTGGAATTGGCTGGGATGAAATTGCCATTAATGATTCCGAGGTAAGCTTCTGGAGTGATACAGAAATTATCTTTGATGTACCAAATGTTCTTGTTGCAGGAGATTATATTGTTCAGTTATTAGTTTCGGGAATGAGTTTTGATCATACAGAGGGAATCTATCCAACATTCACTATAGATCATGTTTATATAGCACCTCCCAACGGTTTGACCTCTACTGAAATGACAAGTAACAGTATTACCATGAGCTGGGCCAGACCCTGGAATGCTGTTTCCTATGTACTCTACAGATCCACATCCTTAGAAGGAACTTATTTGGAGATAGCTTCCCCTGTCACCCAGGTTTTTACTGATACAGGATTAAGTTCTGACACTACATACTATTACAAGGTAAGTGCTGTTAATTCCAACAACGACGAAAGTGAACTGAGCTCCGCAGTTGCAGTCACTACTGAAGCAGATGCTTCTGGGACTACTTATACAGTAACATATAATGGAAATGGTTCTGACGGAGGGACTGTTCCGGAAGATAGTAATAACTATGAAGAAGGTTCAATCGTTACTATTGTATCTGCAGGTACCATGATACAGGAAGGCTATACCTTTGCAGGTTGGAATACAGCTGCAAATGGAAGTGGGACAGCCAGAGCAGTGGGATCAACCTTTACTATGGAAACAGTAGGTATCATACTTTTTGCCCAGTGGACTGCAAACAACTTTATAGTAACTTTTGATAGCCTTGGAGGTAGTTCAGTGTCTTCTCAAACGGTTTCTCCAGGAGAAACCGTGACACAACCTAATAATCCAACCCAAAGTGGGAATGGATTTGAAGGCTGGTACAGAGAAGAGACCTTTCAAAATCGTTGGGATTTTTCGACAGATACAGTAAATGATAATATGACCCTTTATGCTAATTGGTACGCTGCAACAGATGGTCTAAGCTATACACTCATCAATGGTAATATGGAGTATGAAGTTTCAGGTGGAACAACAAACGGCGAAAGCGTTATAACCATTCCTGATTATTGGAATGGTAAAAAGGTCACATCAATCGGTTCTAGTGCATTTTATATCTATAGTCTCTCAAGTATAACTATTCCTGATGGTGTTACTACCATTGGAGACAGGGCATTCTATCTTTGCGGTAATCTTTCTAGTATAACCATCCCGACTGGTGTTACTTCTATTGAAGATTATACGTTCTTTAAATGTAGTAGTCTTTCTAGTATAACCATCCCTTCTGGAGTTAATTCTATTGGAGATTATACGTTCTCTGATTGTTACAATTTGATGAGTATAACCATCTCAATTGATTTAACTTCCATTGGAATTGGTGCATTCCGGAGCTGCCATGATCTTATGAGTATAAATATCCCTTCTGGTGTTACATCCATTGGTAGTAGAGCGTTTTATGATTGTAACAGTCTCACGAGTATAGTCATTCCAGATGGTATTACTTCCATCGAAAACGATACATTCAATAGGTGTAATAATCTCACAAGTATAACCATCCCGGATAGTGTTACATCCATAGGAGATTCTGCATTTGTTTCATGCAGTAGTCTTACGAGTATAACTATCCCAAATGGTGTTACTGCTATCGAAAACTCTACATTTTCTTCTTGCAATGCTCTTACAAGTATAACCATCGGGACAGGTGTTTCTTCCATTGGACAAGGTGTATTTGCTAATTGTACCAGTCTCACGAGTGTAACCATCCCGACTGGTGTTACTTCCATTGGAAGCGCTATATTCTCTGGTTGCAGTGGACTCACAAGTGTAACTTTACCGGCTGGTCTTACTTCCACCGGAGAATCTACATTCAATGGTTGCAGTAGTCTGACGAGTCTGCCTCTCGGGGCTGGAGTTACTTCCATCGGAAAAAATTCATTCGCTAATTGTACTGGACTCATGAATATAACTATCCCGACTGGTATTACCTCTATCGGAGATTATGCGTTTGCTAATTGCAGTGGCCTAGCGAGTATAACCATCGGGGATGATATTTCTTCTATCGGAAACTATTCATTCAGTAGTTGCAGTAATCTCACAAGTATAGATTTTGGAGCTGGAGTTACTTCCATTGGAGGTGATGCATTTGTTGATTGCATTAGCCTCACAAATATAATTATTCCTGATTGTGTTATTTCTATCGGAGACTATGCATTTCATCGTTGTAGCAGTCTTACAAATATAACCATTGGTTCTGGTGTTACTTCCATCGAAAGAGGCGCATTTAGATATTGCACTGGTTTGACGACCTTAAATATGCAACCAACAACTGCTCCTATTCTTGAGGATTATGTTTTTCACTATGTCAGTAGCTGTACACTGCATATTCATTCGGGAGCTGCCGGATATGGTGGTACCCCATGGACTGATACATCTATTTTCAGTTCTATATCACAAGATTTGTAATGGCATGCAGACTGGTTTTATTCTTCAAGAGCAAAATTAGTCTGTTATTTTTTTGATTTAGATGAACCAAGCGGAAAAGGCTATGGAACAATTTTTCTGAAATTTTAAAATAGCTGCACTTTTAGGATTGTATTATAGTATTTATAAAAATAGGGAGAAAAGTGTATGAAGGTCACAGTAATAATACACCCCAAAGGGTATAATTGCTTCCATTAATACCCTGTTTTGTAATTATTCAGAGATTATTATTGTATTTTTACACCCGATTGGGTATAATCTCATTGACTTATGCGATATTCCTTGAGATAATAATCTTATGAACAGTACTATTATACCCTATAGGGACTAAAAAATGACTTTATCAAACGAAATCAGAAAGATGCGGAAAGTGGCCGGCCTGTCCCAGGTGCAATTAGCTGAGCGAGCGGGTGTTGGCTTAAGATTTGTTCGTGAACTGGAACAGGGAAAGACTACTGTCAGAATGGACAAGGTTAATCAGGTCCTTGCATTATTCGGCCGTGAGCTATGTATTGGAAAGAGTTCATGAACCGTCAGGCTGATATTTACTATCAGGAGCATTTGGCAGGTAGATTAGAAGAAATTGGAGACATTGCTTATCGGTTTACATATAATAAATCATGGCTTGATGAAGGAGAACCTGTCTCTCTAACGCTTCCATTACAGGCCGAACCATTTGAATCCACTAAACTATTTTCATTTTTCGCAGGACTTGTTCCCGAAGGTTGGTATCTGAATATCGTCTCCCGAACGGTCAAAGTAGATAAATCTGATACCTTTGGTCTGTTGATAAAGACATGTGGTGACTGTATAGGAGCAGTCAGTGTGAGGGAGGTTTCCGGTAACAATGATTAACTATGATCAAAAGACTCTTCGGCATATGTTCGGAAGACCTATACTTCCGATAATTCCGATTACTTTACCGGAAATATCTGCCACAGCCCAACAACTTGCAGGGAAGTTAAGTATTTCCGGAGTTCAGCCTAAACTATCGGTTCGTCTGGATGGTAATAAATTGCTTCCAGTCGTGCAGGATGGTCAGTTCATTCTTAAACCACAGACAGAAGGATTTTCCGAACTACCTCAGAATGAGTATCTTTGTATGCAGATGGGAAAGAAGTTTGGTATCAATACAGCTGATTTTCTTTTATTGGAATTGGCTGATGGAAGTCCTGCATATCTGGTTAAACGTTTTGACCGCATAAAGAAAGGGCAAAAAAGTAAAAAGATACACTGCGAAGATATGCAGCAAATTCTTGGCGGAAGGGATAAATATTCGGGCAGTCATGAACAGATTGCGGGGGCTATTTTGGAATATTGTACCTTTGCACCACTTGAATTACAGAGACTGTTCGATCTGACAGTCTTCAATTTTGTCATAGGTAATGGTGATGCTCATAAGAAGAATTTTTCTTTTCTCACAACGGATGGGCATATATCTCTTTCACCGGCATACGATCTGGTTTCATCCAGAATAGTACTTCCTGAAGAAACTGATGAACTTGCTTTGACAATTGGAGGTCGAAAAAAACGACTGACCCGCCAGAATTTTGAATCCTTTGCAGAGTCTTTAAAAATTAATACTGAATATACACAAAAAAGGATTTCCAGGCTAATCAACTTACAGGATGAATTCTTTAGAATGATCTCTACCTCAACATTAACACAAACTTTACAGGATCGGTTTATTGATATTATTTTAGATCGTATAGGCCGGTTAAAGAATGGCAGTTAATAAAAAAGATATTCATACCCTTCTTCCTTCACCAGAATGTCCAGCTTTTCATGTGTAAGTGGGTTTTGAAATCTGTGGAGTCCCGGATATATTTCATTTATAATTAACTTTCCTTCAGAATTGGACAATACCGGCGGATAAAAAGGATTATCGGAGATCCAGATCCCCTCTGCGGGTACTATAATATCCTGAAGGGTTCCTTTTTTTATTTTATAAACAGAAAAAGCATTATAAATTATTGCCTCTTTTAACAGATCTCTATTCAGTGACCATGGGTTTCCCATGCATTTATCTTTAATTTCAATTTTAAGTCTGGCTACATTTAACTGCTCAGTTTCGATTTCACTGGATTTTAGATCCAGTAACAGGTCGGCGAGAAAACCGTCTTCCCACTTTAACTGAATAGTTGTTTCTGCATCACTATCTGTATTAATAACTGCTCCTGCTGGTTTGAGTGAGCCTGAAGGATAGCATGCTATTGCTATATAGCTGCCTTTCTGCAGTATAATTTGGAAATCGGAATCCCAGGGAATAATCATACTTTCTATTAACCCTGAATCCCCTGGGTATAATACTTTCCCTGTTTTTTTATTGCTATCCATAAACCATGGGGGAGAATTTGCCGGGAGAGAAACTGTAATTGTCCTATAATTGGTGAATATTCCACAACTGCTTATTAGTAAAATAAACAGAAATATATATTTACTCATACCCTTATATAGTATGATTATTTACTTTTCACTTCAGAAAACAGGATAAATAAAATATTAAATTTTATTTTGTTTTATATTTTCCTTATATATTATACGTATTTTTTCCAAAACTTTGGAATATTCCTCTGATTGATAGTCAATATATGTCCATGGAAGTGACTGGAACTTTTTATTTACAAATAATAGGGTTACTTCTCCGTAGATTCCTTTTTGAAGAGGAATCCTGTGTCCATTATCTTTGGTTGTTGCCAGAATAAAGCTTTTCATGGAAAGCATTCCAGGATCAAGATTTATTTGTCTGTTTTTATCTTCTCTGAAACTATTTTCTATTGTATTTGTCATAATCTTTATATCCGGTAGATTATCAGGAGATATTAGTTCCTGAAAAGATAAAAAAAAGCGTTTAATATTTGGCCCCATTTCAGGGTTGTAGTAGTTGGTATAGTTAAATGTGAGTATTTCACTTATGTAATCGATGGGACCGAATTTGTTTTCCAGCTGTACAAGTAGGTTTTTAATAAAATCTTCCTTACTTATTAGAACAGCTATAATAAGTTTTTGGCGTATAAAGCCAGTAATTTTTCCCATATGTTCTCCCTTTTTTATTGCATGATTTATAATTTTAAACGATAATAGTACTATAATGGAAGCAGATAACAATTTTTTACTGGAACTTGAAATAGCTCTTGATAAAAAACAAGCAGAACTTGAAAAAAAAGAACTACCTGCATTAAAGGAAACAATACGACTTTTTTCAAGTGCATTCGAAGGAATTTATAATCTCTTTCTAAAAAAGGGATTAATAGCAGATGACCCCTATAAATACGAACAGAAGATATCTGATATTACCCCTCCTTCAAAAGATATTGTTGTAGATTCCGAAAAAAACAATGCTATTGGTCAAAGATTATCTAACTATCATTCTCAGCTGGATTTTCTAAATAATTTTTATCAGTTTAGTGTTGATTTTATTACTATGCCCAGAATTAAAAAAATTATTTTACTAATTAAATGGATTAAATGGGAAAAAGTTTCTGAAGCTTCGACTGATATTAATACCAAAATATTTGCAGAGATATTTGGAAAAATAACTCAGGGTACTGATCAAATGTCTATAAAGCTGTTGAATGATTCCTTAAAAAGAATGCAGGATATGAGTAAAAAAATAGTTTTACTTTTAAAATCAATATCAACATACCAAAGAGAAAAATATAAATTTGATATTCGCAGTAAAATTATTGAAGAGTTAAAAATTTCTTCCAATGATATGCTTTCCAGTCCTGAAAATGCTTTACTAAAGATTAAGTCTAATTTCAAGAAAATAATGGGGAATGATACTCCATTTTATTCTGAACTGATAAAAGAAATATTTAATGAAGAAGCAGCTGAAAATGATTCTGTTAAATCTGAAGTTCTTAAGAAACTTAAGATAAAAGAAGTAAAAAATGAAAAGAAAAAGGAAATTAATTACAGGCAGATTTTAACAGACACTTTGAAAATTCTTTCAACAGCCTCAATCCCTCTGGAACAGGCCTTAAATAATCTTGCTTTTAATAATTCACTTATTAAAGAAAAGACTCTCTCTTTTGGTGATAAATTCAGGCTTTGGATTATGAATCTATCCGGAACAAAGAATGTAAATGAAATAATAGAAATAGATGTTTTTGATGAAAGACTTGCAAGTACCAAAACAATTCAAATGGATTTTACTGAGTATCTTGACTCAGCAAGAAAAAAAATGAGATTATTGGCCGTTGCAGGGAATAAGCTTAGTTCAACCTACCGTAAGTTTGAAAGTGCTTCAGAAGAAACAGTATTAAATTTTATTAATAAAACATTGGTGGATATAACAGTAATTGCCAATAAGCTAGATCCTATTAATGTCTATTTAAAAAGTGAAGCAGGCAGAGAACAGCGTAAAAATATAAAAGGTGTAAAAATAGAAGTAACTTCAATTAAAAATATAGTGGTAAAAGCCAACCAGAAAAAACATGAATATATTTCCCGTATTGAGGAACAGGAACAGCTAAAAAAACTTGGAGTTTTATAGAGGATCATTTTAGTTGATCCTGTATTTTCCAAGCACTCTCAGGTAATC
>JALTGJ010000376.1 GCA_027077185.1 Spirochaetales bacterium
ATTGGATATAGGGACATATTTACCCTGCAAATAATAGTAGAGAGAAGAATCAGCAGTACAAAGGCTTTATTTTCCGGTTTTAAAAGGGATAATATGACTCGAAGTATCATTTACAGAGTCAGATAAATTTATTTTTATATCTGTGTAGGGAAAATCTATTTCAATATCTTTAAAAATGATCATTTTTTCCGCTTTACTTTGACCATATAGAATTCCGGAATCCAGAACCTGCTCCCAATATATTGTTATAAGATCAAGAATCATATCTTTTTCTGCATCAGATTCAATTTTTCCGGACTCCTTCCTTTTAAGATAATTTGATAACTGTATTATAAAAAAATAACTCTTATCATCATTCAGACGATTTCCAGGAAAAATATTTCGCAGAACTCTCTCTGCGTCACCATTCCTGTCAGCACATACAGCAGCATCCCAGCTTCTTACAGCAGGAATAATACAACCAAGTTTTTTAAAGGCTACACCAAGGTTAAAAAAAATATCTGCAAGATCAACATGGTTTTCAACAGGACAGTCCCTTACCGAATTATGTAAATATTTAAGAGCATCTTTAAGGGAATGATTATTAATACACTTTTTCCCTTTAAAAAGATTATCCTTCCAGCTTTCCATAATTATTCTCCACTTCCACAAGATACAAAGCAATACAGAGGAAGGCAAGTTATTATTTTCAAGGAATTCAACAAACATCGCAAAAGGCTTTTTTTATTAGTTAAATCCTGCTTGACGATACAACTTTTCATGTTTATATTCTCCTAGAACCATTAAGAACTTATTGGTATAATATGAAAATTAATTCGGGAGGAAATAATGAAAGTAAAACCACTTAGTGATCGGGTACTTATTAAAACAGAAGAAGCAGAAGAAAAAACTGCAGGAGGACTTTTTATACCTCAGACTGCACAGGAAAAAACCCAGACAGGAGTTGTTATCGAAATTGGAGATGACAAGGACATGATAACTGTAAAAGCAGGACAAAAAGTTATGTACGATAAATATGCGGGAACAACGGTTTCTATCGACGGAACTGATCACCTTCTTTTACGAATGGCAGATATTTTAGCCATTATCGAATAAGATCCATTTTAAATGCAAACTAATAAGCTGCCTGGTTTGGCAGCTTTTTTTAGTTTGAGACAGGAACAACAACGCTGCTATCTAAAAATATCGCTATTATAAAGAAAATTTTCCATATCCTCATAAACCTTTTTGGAATTCCCAATACTTTTTGCTGTTTCAGGTAAGGTAGCTGACAAAATAGAACCATAACGCTTGCGTATTATTCTCGGATCCAGAATAAGGACTACACCATAGTCAGACTTTCTTCTCATTAGTCTGCCAAAACCCTGCTTTAATTTCATTGCAGCTTCGGGAAGAGAAAGATCCATAAAAGGATTTCCCCCTTTTTTTTCTATAACTTCAATTCTGGCTTTGATAATGGGATCCGTAGGAACTCTAAAGGGTAATTTACAAATAATTACAAGCTTTAAAGAATCTCCCGGTGCATCCACTCCTTCCCAAAAGCTGTCTGTTGCAAAAAGAACACTTGATATATCTTTATTAAATTTTGACAAAAGTCTTGACCTGTCAAGACTCCCCTGTTTCATTACAGTAATACCCTGTCTGGTCAAAAGAGGTTCAAGTTCACTGTACGTATTATTAAGCATACTATAGGAAGTAAAAAGAATAAGAGCACTGCCTTCTGATATTTCTACAGTATCAGCTATTATCCTGGAAACGTAATCCTGATATTCACTGCTTCCCGGATCCGGAGCATCATCAGGAATACCAAGCATTACTCTTTTCCTATATTGAAAAGGTGATTTTAACAGATATTCCTTTACTCTTTCCTCTGGAATTTTATCCAGCCCTATTCTTCCCTTCCAGTAGTTAAATTTTTTCTGGACAGTTAAGGTTGCAGAGGTAAAAACTGCAGTCTCCATGGGTTCAAACAATGATTCCCGCATCATATCTGAAATATCAAGGGGAGTATCAGAAAAAGAATAAAAGGATTCACCTCTGGAAGTTCTCTTACTTTCCACCCAAAAAATGTTATTTTCTTTTGTTGAATATTCAAGAAACCCATTCAAAACAGATGCAAGACCTTTTAATCTCTGTATTGCAACTTTCATCTCAAATACATCAGAATTATCATCTTCTTCGGAAAATAAAATCTCTCCACCGTCATTTATATAAGTTATTAGTTTAATTATTTTTTTATGAAGATCGCTTATACTTTCCAAAACAGGATCCATTACATCTGAACTTATCTTTGTTGTAAAACGCAGGGAATAACTGCCACTCATAAGAAAAGCTGTGTTTGTATCCAGAGTATCTGCAGCTAATCTAACCGAAGCAGTCAGAACAGGAATATCTTTATAATCTTCCGGATTTACCATCATTTTCTGCATGTTTACTGAAAGACCGACATTTCGTGATTTCCTTCGACTAAAAATTCTATTACAATATCTGTAAAGAATAAATTTATTATAATTTTGCGAAAAAAAACTTGTGGCACTGTTTTCAATGGTATGAGCCTCATCTAAAACCACCCTGGAAAAAGGAGGGAGAACTGCAGTACCATCATACCCTGCTCCATTCATTCTCATAGCCAAATCGGAAAAGAGCAGATGATGATTAACTACAAGAATATTTGCAGATGCTGCCTCTTTTTTAAGCTTAAGAACAAAACATTTATCCCTGTAATAACAGCGCATTCCCATACATGAATCAGATTCAGAACAAACAGAACCCCAAAGTGCAAAATCAGGAACAAAGGAAAGATCAGATTTACTTCCAGTCTTTGTGCTGCCTGACCATTCGTGAATAGCCTTTAAGCTAGTGTTATCCTCCTGGAAAAGGGAATTATCTTCCAGGGTATCATGAAGTCTCCTAAGACAAAGATAATTTCCCCGGCCCTTAACCAGCACACTTTTAACCTTATTCTTTCCTTTATTACCAAGGATATCTGTAATAAGGGGAATATCTTTCTCTATAAGCTGCTGCTGTAAATTTATAGTTGCTGTAGAGATAACAACCCTTTCATTATTGGATTCACACCATTTAATTGCCGGAACAAGATAGGCAAAGGATTTTCCAACGCCCGTTCCTGCCTCAGTCACATTAATTAAATTATTATTAAATGCTAAGACAATACCTTCTGTCATTTGAACCTGTGCATCCCTAACTTCATAACCTTCTATTGCCCCGCTTAACAAACCTCCGGGAAGAAGAAAACTGCAAACATCCCGCATATCCAGTTCGGTATTTTTATTAGTTTGAACAGCCTCACTTACGCAATAAACCTTTGTAACAGAGTTATTGACTATGTAAAATCCAACTCCCTGGTTGCCTATATTGGATGCAATCTGTAAATCTGCAGAGCTTGGTTTTAATACCCCTGTAGGATGGTTATGAATTACAACATCGCTTTCCAGCATAAAGGGATAAAGAGCAGGGGCCGCACTATCATTTCCCCTGGCTGCGACCATAACTGAAGCTACTAGCCCGTCATCTGAAATTTCCCCGGTAAAAAGAACTTCCTGCCCGTCTGCATCCGCTATAGCAGATCTCATGGCAATAATAACTTCCGGTCGTAATTTTTCTCCGCTTTTCATAGCTGCATTATGCCTTTTATACTTTTTTATGTAAATCGACAATATTGCTTATAGAATTATATAATAACTGGAACAACAAATATAATATATTGAGGAAATTCAATCGGGCTGAGAGGACTCGAACCTCCGATCTCCTGATCCCGAACCAGGCGCGCTAGCCACTGCGCTACAGCCCGAATGCTAAAAAGAATGATTTAGCCTTCTAAAAGCAATTCAAACTATAATTTATGGCAATATTTATGTCAACTGCAGATTTAAAAGGAGGACCGGCAGTGCTTCTCAATTGACACTTCTATATTCAAATGATATGTTTTCAACCACAATTATTTTGAAAACATAAGGGAAATATATGCCAACTTTAGACAAAAAAAAAGATAAAAAAAACAAAAAGTCCCATATGCAGGAACTTAATTCTGTTGACCGAAAGAAAAAGCAGCACCCCTTCCTGTGGATTTTCAGTGTTAGTATACTTGTTCTTATCGTTGTAACATTTGTAGGTGCACCACTTATCAGAGGTCTTGGAAACTCGAGTTCCGATCTTGTTTTTGGAAAATATGCAGATTCGGAAATAGACTACACCTATGGCAACTACTTTGCCAGACAGCTTGATATAATGCAGAATCAATTTAAGTCCAATGGAAATGATAATCCTCAGTATGAACTCTACCAGGTCTGGAAGGGTGCGTTTGACAGGACTGTATTCCATACAGCTATACTGTACACTGCAAAAATCAGCGGCTTGTATGTATCAGACAGACGAATAGACAAAGCATTAACTCAGTATGGACCCTATATGGATAATGGCAAATTCAGTGCTGCCATTTACAATGCCACATCCAGTGCAGATAAAAATTCAAATAGAAAACTTTACAGAGAAGAACTTATCCAGCAGCAATTTATACAGGACAACACAGAGAGATTAAGACCTTCAGCAGAATTAAATTTTATAAAAGAAATGTCAAAAAATGAACGAAACTTTCGTTATATTGCATTCCCTATCTCGGATTATCCAATGTCAGAAGTAAGCAAATACGGCAGAGAAAATGAATCCAACTTTAAAAAAATCAGTATTAGCAGAATTTCTTTAAAAGATAACAAAAAAGAGGCCGAAGCTATTCTTAAAAAAATTCAGGACAACCCGGTTTTATTCGAAGAAGAAGCCCAAAATTATTCCACTGACATGTACGCTGATAAGGGTGGGGATATGGGACAGGTTAACTATTATTCATTAGCCGGAGATATTTCAAATTCCAGTGATACTGACGCAATTTTTGCTCTTGGAGAGGGGAAAATAAGTAATCTTATTAAAACTCCTTTCGGCTATAGTATTTACAGATGTAATAAAGTAAGTGAAAATCCTGATTTAACAAATGAATCTGAACTTAAAAATATTCTTGATTATATGATGACAAGCGAAAAAGGACTTATTGAAGACTATTTTGTAGCAAAGGGAACTGAATTTAAAACTTTGGCGGGTTCGGATGGGTTTACAAAAGCCGCTTCCTCTATGGGAATAAGTTATTATATTACCGATTTCTTCCCTATTAACTATGGAAACAGTTATTTTTTGAAACAGATAAAAACAGTTGATGACAGTAAATATTTTGATCCTGCAGCATCTGACGAAAGATTCCTTACAGCATTGTTTTCCTTGAAAGATAAAGATTTAACAGACCCCTCAATAGTAGGAAATGCTGTCCTTGTTGCACAAATGATAAGTGAACAGAAAATGAGCGATGAAGAACTCTCTTACCTTGATTCGTTCTACCCCTACCTTATCAGTCAAATCCAGCAAAACGAACTTAGCACTGTTTTCCTTAAATCGGATCTTTTTACAAATAATTTTATGAGTGTATTTACTCAGCGTATTTTAAAAAACTGATAAATAATGAAAAGCTACGACCCTCTGCTTATAGATACAGGTAGGGGGTCTTCGGTTTTTTACAATAAAAGGCATCTCTATAATCCCAGGGAACCAATAGAAAGAGCCGTTCTAAGGGCAAAACAAATACAATTACAAACCGACACTCTTTATATTCTGAACTCACCTTTGCTTTTTTACGGTGTATCGGAAATTATAGAAAACCTTCCTTCCGGATCCCATATTATCTGTTTTGAGATATCAGAAAGCCTGTACAGACTTTCAAAAGACAACATACCGGATAGTATTTTAGAATCAAAAATTTTAACCTTTATAAGCAGTACAAATAAAAATAATATCTATAGCAGGATAAATGATCTTGGTATTTGGAATTTCCGCAGAGTGAAAGCAATTAATCTTTCCGGGGGATATTCTCTACACTCTGAAGAATATAAAAATATATTAGAACATATTGATAATAGTATTCAGGACTACTGGAAAAACCGCATGACTCTGGTCCATATGGCTCCTTTATGGATAAAGAACATTTTTTTAAATTTGTTAAAACTCAATAATAAAAAGGATATTCCTTTAACAAATATTTTTCCTAATACTAATTGTCCTGTTCTTGTTGCAGGTGCAGGGGAATCCCTGGAAAATTCCATTGGTTTTATTAAAAAGCAGAGAAATTATATAAAAATTTTAGCAGTGGATACTGCTGTCTCAACTTTGCTGGAAAATGGAATCAATCCGGATTATATTGTTGCAGTTGACGCTCAAATATATAATTTGTATGACTTTTATAAAGTAAAAAATATGAATATTCCTCTTTTCTTTGATATTACCGGCTATCCGGGTATTCTTTCTGTTTTGAAAGGTAATATAACAGCATTTATATCTAATTTTGCAAATACAAAACTTCTGGACAGACTTGAAAAATACAAACTTCTTCCCAAAAGACTACCTGCCTTAGGCTCTGTCGGTATAACCGCTCTGCATATCGCTCTTGAAATTACTGAAAATACTGTATTTTTTACAGGACTTGATTTTTCATACAAAATTGGTAAATCCCATGCAAACGGATCGCCGGGTCATTTCCTGACACTAAGCACCACAAACAGATTCAAACCTCTGGAGCAGCCGGAATTATACTATTCACGCCCTCTTATACATACAAAAGACAAACATGGGAATCCATGTATTACAGATTTAATACTGTCGTCATATGCCAAATTAAAAGTAAGTACCTTCAAGGAAAATAACAGACTAAAAGATATTGGAATTGGAGGCCTTTATAATGGAAGTAATTTCCAAAATACATCCGAAATAACTTCAATTAACAATTCTAAATGTCAAAACTTTTCTTTCCCTAAACAGACCACTTCATTAACAGACAACTATAAAACTTTTATAAGTAACGAACTTAAACTGCTTAAGAAGGCATATTCAGAAACTTTTCAATATTTGTCTAAACAGGAATCTAATTCAGTTGAACTAATAACACTTCTTAAAGAAGTCGACTATATTTATATTCATTTCCCTGATAAGTCTCCCTATCCATCACTGGATTCTGGCTATCTTAAAAGAATACTGGTTTCATGCGGGTATTATATAAATATCCTTGAACGCTGTCTTTAATCACTCTTGAGTATCGATAAAAAAGCAGACTGGGGAACCTCAACATTACCAACCATTTTCATTCTTTTTTTCCCTTCTTTCTGTTTTTCAAGAAGTTTTCTCTTTCTGGAGATATCCCCTCCATAACATTTTGCCGTAACATCTTTTCGAAGGGCATTAATCGTTTCTCTCGAAATTATTGTTCCTCCTATAGTACCCTGAATGGGAATTTTAAACTGTTGCCTGGGGATTTCTTCTTTTAACTTTCTACAGGCATTCCTTGCACGATCTACTGCTGAGTCTCTGAATATAAGCTGGGATAGTGCATCAACAACCTGACCATTAACAAGAATATCAAGCCTTACAAGATCCGTCTGCTTATAACCATGAAGTTCATAATCAAAAGAGGCATAGCC